>CBDVCL010000230.1:0-4635 GCA_965372475.1 uncultured bacterium
CCCGCGCCTCGGAGACCGTCAACGAACTGCTCGAGGAATATCACATAGAGCTGAAGATACTCAGCCACAAGATAAGGATACTCGAGGAGGAGCTGGAAGACCTGGAATTCCGCACCGACCGCATCGTCGAGGACCAGGAGCGGCTTATCAAGCAGAAGGGCCTGCGCATAAACGGCCAGGGGCGTATCGTCTGGAACAACACGCTGGTGGGCGGCCCGGCGGTGGGATCGCTTCCCTACGAGGACACCAGGTCGCGCGTGACCGAGAGCATGTTCCAGTTTGATTTCAGCGGACGGCCGGACGAGAGGGTGCTGGCCCTGTGCGAATTGCGCGTCTATCATCCCCTCGGCGGCGAATGGGGCACGGGGAACTACTTCCAGTTCCGCCGTATCAGCCTGGGTATCAAGAGCGGCAATAACCGTTACGATTTCGGCGACATCCTCTACAAGCACAGCCCTTTTACCATCTGGAACCCGATAGAGATTTACCCGCACGAGCCGCTGATATTCCGGAAGGTGCGCGCCCAGGCGGAATGGGATGACCTGATCTACGGGGAGGATGTGCGCCTCCTGGGCGCCAAGGGGATAGTCAAGCGGGAACTGCGCCGCAAGCCCTTCCGCGAGCTGAACCTGGAAGTGTTATTGTCCGGCACCAACGACCTTACCTTGCCCGAGTACGACCAGATGATGCTCTTCACCCACGTCGACCTGGCCATGGGCGAGAAGATCAAGAGTCGCCTGGGCGGCAACCTGCTCTGGCTGGAGGACATGGCTCATTCGGGCGGCGGCCTGGTGATACCGCCGGTGCGGCCGCTCAAGGACGTCGTCGTTAGCGGCGAGGGGCGGCTGGAGTTTCTTGAGGGCAAGCTGGGCCTGGGTGGCGAGCTGGCCTCATGCGCCTTCAAGGGAAGTCGGGCGGGAGCCCGTTTTGATTTCAGGGATTCCGCGCTTCGCTTCGGCGCGGAGGCGAACCTGCGTGACAAGTACGAGCAGGTGCGCACTCACCTCGGCGTTCATTTCCTCGATGTCGGGCCCTATTACTACGCTTTCCTCGCGCAGAACCGCCCTTTCAACCCGCTCAAGCAGACGGCCTTCACCAGCAACAACCTATACACGGGGGGGAACCCGGGCTTCGTGAAGACGCACGCGTTCGACCCCTCTTACGACACGAGACTGATAGTGGGGGCATACCGTCCCTATGATCGTGTCACCGACAATACTTTCCCTTACGGCTTGGCCACCCCCAACAGGAGCGGCGTGACCATCGAGTACTGGGGCGACTACGGCAAGAAGGCGTTCCAGCCCTTCGTCAACATCCAAGTGATGAGCGAGATACAGCCGAACTGGGTCTTCGACTACTACGACGTCGACAGCCAGGACCCTGGCTTCCGTTCGGTTGAGGCCATCGGCGGAGGGTTCGATTCTCTCGTTTCCATAGCCACCCGTTCTTTCCTCGTGGTGGAGGGAGGTGCGGGGTTTGACCCCCTGAAGCTGAAATGGAAGGAGAAGACTCTGCGCCTGCAGGGCAACCTCAAGCTGGAGAGCACCAAGAACGAACAGCCGGCCGCCCTGGTGGATTTCCAGACGCGCACGGCGCAGGTCGAGGTACAGGGCAAGCTGACTGACAACGTGACCATCCTTTTCGCCAACGAATGGGTGGGCGTCAAGGCAGGCAGCGAGTATTTCCTGCAGACATCGGGCATCACCACCAGCGCTTGCTACCACCTGCTCTATGGTTTCTATGATAATTACTACGTTGACGAGGGGCTTATCGACCGTTACGTCCACGCCACCTTCGACCTCTCGCGGAACACCATCGCCCACGGCATCCTCTACAATGTCTCCAACCTTAGCGAGGTGGTGGCGATGTATCAAAGGACGGACTATTCCCTGGACCTGAAGGGGTGGCCCAATGGCCTGAACGACGAACGGGTGGAGGAGTTTTCCGTCTGGCTGAGAGTGTGGTGGTGAGCGAATCCTCGCCTTGCGAGGATTCGCAGAGCCCCGCTTCTTTTTTTTGATGTTGAAGCGGGGCGGTCTGCTGCTCTACTGTTCTACTGCTCGAAGCGGCTTGTATTGAGAGCACGGGTCATCCCGTCTCCCTCAAGAGATATATGGAGACGGGGAGCTACTGTTCTCCTGCTCGAGAATGCTGGCGCCGGCTCCGCGGATTACGCGGATGGTTTATCGGCGAGATCGGCGGGGGCCAAGAGATGCGATATAGCCGCATCAGCGCAATCAGCAGGAAATCGTTGACCCACTACTTGACATTGGCGAGAACGGGTGGTAGTCTTTGAGTGGAATGAAAGGAGGCCCGATATGAAGAAGGTAATCATGATCGCGCTGCCGTTAGCGGTGGTGATGGCGCTGGTAGTGGTGGGCGGCTGCAAGAACGAACTGCCGGTGGAAGTACCACTCAGCTCGCAGACCTCTTCTCTGATCACCAAGGTCTACGATGACGATTTTCACCCCCAGTATGATATTTACGGGCACAACGGGCAGTATATCGTGGAGCGGGTGGGTTTGAACCCGCGCCAGGCCACCTCCACCGCGCCGACGATCAAGCTTATCGACCCCAAGTGCCACGCGGCGATCACCAGGGGAGATAGTTGCCTGCGCATGACGTTGACTAATGTCACCAACACCTGGATGGACTGGTTCTTTTACGACCTTGAGAAGGACCCCAAGTACGCCTATGACCCGGATAGGCCCGACTGCTGGGCGGGGAACAATGGGCCCGGGGGCAGCCCTCCCTTTGACCCCCTGGATCGGTCCTATGGCCAGGACTGGACGCAGTACACCCATTTCATGTGCGACATGTGGATAAACCCCGAGAAACCACTGCACAACAAGAAGGGCTGGTGGGCTTCGATCGGCTTCTTTACCGAGATGAGTGATCACAACGAGCTCTGGGCTCTGGAACGCGGCGCGGATGGCGGCTGGGACTGTTACTACTGGACGCACAAAAGTGCATACAGCAGGCCGCATGTCGGCCCCATGAAGCTC
This sequence comes from uncultured bacterium, assembly GCA_965372475.1. GTDB lineage: Bacteria > Oederibacteriota > JAUXIB01 > JAUXIB01 > JAUXIB01 > CBDVCL01. Next base: position 3,006 of record CBDVCL010000230.1, read on the forward strand.
GCCTGGAGATTCAACGTGGACGGGAACCCGTCAAGCGCCAATGGCGATAGGCGCTGGACACGCCTTGGCGCCACCGGCAAAATGTCTTTCATCTTGGGCGGTGACCAGATATGCCTTAACTTTGGCGGCGAGCTGTATATTGACAATATGCGGGTGGTGCGTGTTGAAAAGCCGTTCTGGGAGAGTTTCGATCACATGGCCCAGCACGATCAGTATAACGAGAACGCGAAGGAGATGAGGGCGGTGGGTTTCTCGCAGAACGAGTATTGCTATTCCCCTTTGCACCCTGATTATGCGGATTGGGTGTCGGCTGGACCGCAAAGGGTGGCGGTGGATTATTGAGCCAGAAGTTCTAGGAAGCCGGAAAGCCCGCCAGAGGCGGGCGCGCAGCTTCTTACCTTTCTGTAACATTGAGAGAAGCTGCAAGTGGGACGTCGGAGGTCAGAAACTCAGGAATCGATAATGAAGAAGATGGTGTCGGTAAGTCTAGCGTTGCTGCTGCTGGGGGGCTGTTCGAAGGAGAACCTTCCCACTCCCCCGGCGCATTTCGTTGCGCCGTCGGTGAAGCCCGTCTACGTGGGCAGTTTCCGAGCCAGCAAGATGAGCAATAGCGTAGCGCTGGACCTCGACCATAATGTCTATGTCTGCGAGGATACCAGCGTGGTCAAGTATGACCGCTACGGCAGCAAGCTGCTCCAGTTCGGCAGTTCGGGCATCTATTACCCGGCTGACCTGGACGGGGATGGCTACGCGGAGACGCCCAACAATGGCGGCTTCTGGGGATTGTGTGATATTGCTGTGGGTCCGGATGGGGACATCTACACACTTGAGGGCCGCGGCGTGAGCTGGGATGGGTATATCACCGGCAATCGACGTATACAGCGCTTTGACGCGGCGGGATTCCACAAGACATCCTATGCCATATGCGATGTAAGAATTCCAAATTCCCCGGTAACGATCTACTTATCGAATGCGAGCCCAGAGTGGGCAGCACAAGATATGCCGGGATGGCGCTTCTTCGAGAGGTTCCCGCATATCGAGATAGACGCTTTGGGTTTCATGACAATTGCCCGCATGGGCGAGACGGCATGGGACGCTAAGAACCACGTCGACGTTTATGATTCCGATAACCGCAAACTGGCGAGGAATTTTGGTGTCAGTTTTGGCGTCGGGTGGTGCTACGATCCTTACACTGGCTATATCTGGCATCGTGCCACGAACACCAGAATCTTTCAGGCCTGGGCCGTCGAGCTTACCGACCTGCCGACTAGTGGTCCGCCGTATACTGACAGTATATACCGAATTAAGAGAGTCGCAGCGATGGATGTGCCGACGCTCAGCGCCCCTTACTCGCGTTATACGGTCGGGGGGATGGCGCCGCTCGTCGAGGTCACCAGCGTCGATCCCCCTGCGGGAACTGTGGTAGGTTTCTTTTTGAGTATTCTTGATCCCGTGACGGCGGTTGGGTTCTGGGATGCCAGTGGGAATTATCTTTATTCTTTTGGGAAATATGGTTATGATACGGGCCAGCTGCAGTCTATCCGTAGTATCCGTGTCGATCCGCCTCGGCCCGAAGAGGGCTTCCCCGGGTACATCTACGTGCTTGACCCGGGGCGAGGGCTATTGCATA
>CBDVCL010000231.1:0-4623 GCA_965372475.1 uncultured bacterium
TATGGCCAGGCCGACGGCACCGGCACCTATGACTGTCACGTCAACTTTGTCCATTTGTCCGTATTGAGTATTGAGTAGTGAGTATTGAGTGCTGTCAACTCAATACTAGTGACGCATGACAGGATGGGCCCGTGGCGCTGCGCGCTACCCAATACTCAATACCCACGACCAACGAATCACTCGGGCAACCACCCCTGCATCTCCTCACACTCAACCCAGAGCATCCCATCCACGTCCCGCCCGTTCACGTAAAAGCCCCAGTGCAGGTGCGGCCCGGTCGAGAAGCCGCTCGAGCCCACGCGGCCAATCTCCTGCCCCTTGACTACCCTATCGCCTTCCCCCACCAGCATCTTCGCCAGGTGCATGTAGAGCGTACGCACGCCCCAGCCGTGGTCGATGACTATCGTCCTGCCGCCGATGGTGTTATCGCGCGCGTAGACCACCCAGCCGGCGTTGGCAGCGTAGAGCAGCGTGCCCCGCGGCGCGGCGATATCCACGCCGCGATGATAGCCATAGTCTATCTCGCGGTTGAGGCGGCGTTTCACGCCGTAGTTGGTGCTGACGCGCCCCACCAGCGGCGGCGCGAAATCCCCCTGGAAAAAGGGCCCCTCCGCGCCCTGGCGCAGCACGAGGCGCATTTCCTCCCGCTCCCGCTTTATCTTCTTCTGCTTCCAAAGCGCCATCTTGCCGGGTGTCATCTTCAACTCCTGTAACTCCTCGATGATCTCGACCACCTCGAAGTCCAGCCGCCATTCCCTGCTCAAGGGCCAGCCGCCGCGGATCACCAACTCACCTGCCCCCGCTTTACTCCCCGCCGGCAGCCCAAGCAGGGCGAAGCGCGACCAGGCGCCGTGCCTGAAGAGGGGGCTGCGACGCCCACGCCACTCCAGCTCCAACTCGACCCAGGGAGATACCCCCTCTACGCGCAGCACGACCGCCTCGCCCGCCCCCGCCGAGGTAGCGGACAACTCCAGCTTGGCGCCGCCCAGCGTCAGGTAATATAGCAGCGGCAGCAACAATAGCAGGTAGAACAACCAGGCCAGCTTCCTGCCGCCGCGCGGCGGCGGCGACACTTTATGCACGCGCGCCCACTTCCCCCGCCGTTGCACCCTTCGCCGCGGCACGGCCTTGCGTGCCCTCCTGCCGCCCCTCCGGCGCTGCCGCTTGGCGCGGCCACGACGCACTTTCCCCTTCACGCGGGGCTTCTTCTTCGCCACGCTCTTCTTTTTCGCCGCGGCCTTCTTCTTTTTCGCCCGTCTTTCGGCTATGATCAGGCCCCTCTCTTCCCTGCGCAGATCTACAACCCACAGTAGAACCAACCACACTGATTATACTATGTTGAATAGATATTTGCATATCCCTACTCGCAAAGGACTATGCAGAAAGAACCCACCTCTTGCGTAGAGAATCCGTGGATAATCCCTTGCGATTCGCGCTCTCTACTGCTAAAATCCTCTAATTATGGAAAGAAACTTATCAGCGTTCGCGGGCAAGACTTTCGACGTGCTAATAATCGGCGGCGGCATCAACGGCTGCGGCGTGGCGCGGGACGCGGCGCGGCGCGGCCTTTCCGTGGCCATGGTCGACAAGCGCGATTTTTCCAGTGGTACCACCTGCACTTCCACCAAGCTGGCGCATGGCGGCGTGCGTTACCTGGAGCATTATGAGTTCCGCCTCGTCTGGGAGGCCTGCCACGAGAGGCGGCGCCTCTTGGACCTCGCGCCGCACCTCGTCTACCCCATGCCCTTCATCCTGCCCTTCTACAAGGGCGACAGCCGTCCCATCTGGATGATCAGCCTCGGTATGTGGCTTTACGACCTGATGGCCGCTTTCAGGAACGTCAAGCGCCACCGCATGCTCTCGGTCAAGCAGGCCCTGGAAATGGAGCCGAAATTGAATCCCGAAGGACTCAAGGGCGCCGCCATCTATTACGACGCCCAGCTCAATGATTCCCGCCTCTGCATCGAGAACGCTATGGAAGCGGCCGCGCACGGCGCGGTGCTGGCCAACCATCTCGAAGTGACGTCGCTGGAGAGGAAGGACGGCTTGTGGCAGGCCAAGCTCAAGGACCGCCTGGACGGAAAAGAGCTAAGCGCCGTCGCGCGCGCAGTCTTGAACCTCGGCGGGCCCTGGGTAGACAAGGTCTGCGCCATGGTCTCACCGGATATCGCGCGCAAGGTGCGCACCACCAAGGGGGTGCATCTCTTGACCGAGGAGAAACTGACCGGCGACAACGCCCTGCTTCTTTTCAGCCGTGCCGATAACCGCGTCTACTTCGTGATCCCCTGGCTCACCGGTTCGATGGTCGGCACCACCGACACCGACTTCACCGCTTCCCCCGACCGCGTGGTCACTGACAAGACCGACGCCGATTACCTGCTCAACGAGACCAAGCGTGTCTTTCCCGGCGCCAAGCTGGAATCCGCCCAGGTGATCACCTCCTTCGCCGGGCTGCGGCCGCTCATCTTCGAGCCGGGCAAGCATGAGTCTGCCGTGTCGCGCGAGCACGTGATCAGCGAGGACGCTGCCAACTTCCTCACCATGGCGGGAGGCAAGCTGACAACCTATCGCTCCATGGCCGAGGAACTCACCGACCGCGTGGCCAAGCTGCTCAAGCGTAAGGATCTCAAGCCCTGCGACACCGGGAAGACGCCGCTCTTCGGCGGCGGCCTTGGCTGCTCGATAGGAGAGTATATAGAGAAGCAGGCCGCCGCACTCGAGGACATCATGCCACGCGAGGCGGCCACTGACCTTATCAACCACCTGGGCACCAAGCACCTCGCCGTCGCCGAACTGGCAAGGGGCGATGCCGGCAACGCGCCCATCTGTGATAGCCACACTCACATCATCGCCGAGGTGGACTACGCCGTGCAGCAGGAAATGGCCTGCACGCTCAACGATTTTATGTGTTTCCGCACTTGGATCTGCTTCGCTCCCTGCCGCGGCCTGGATTGTGCGCCCAAGGTGGCCGAGCGCATGGCGTCCCTCTTGAAATGGTCAGGCGACCGCAAGAAGAAGGAGTTGGATTCTTATCGGCAGTGGATTGAGGCGAATCATGCGTTCTGATCGTCAAAAGCACCTTGTTCGGACCTCGGATTTTGGAGCTCGGAGCTCGCGAATCGCGCTGACAGCGTTCTTCTGTTTCACTTCTGCTCTAGCCCCCAGTCTGGCAGATGACCTGAGGCGCAGCGCCGTGGTCAGGGCGATAGAGAAGGCCAGCCCGGCCGTAGCCAATATCAGCACCGAAAGGGTAGTGCTGCACCGTTATCATCCCCTCGGCGATCTTTTCGCCGACCTCGACGGTTTCTATGGCCGCCAGTATGGCGCCCGTTACCGCAAGCGCAAGGTGCACAGCCTCGGCTCTGGCGTGCTCTTCCATGCCAATGGTTATCTCCTCACCAACGAGCACGTCGTGAGCAGCGCCTCGCGTATCATAGTCACGCTCGCTGACGGCAAGGAGCACGAGGGGACGCTGGTCAGCTCAGCCACCGGCATCGACCTGGCGGTGGTGAAGATAGACGCCCCCGAGCCCCTGCCCTATATCGGTTTCGCTGATTCCGATGACCTGTATATCGGCGAGACGGCCATCGCCCTGGGCAACCCGCTCGGACTGGAGCATACCGTGACCGTGGGCGTCGTCAGCGCCAAGAATCGCTCGATACCCGGCGCTGGCGGCGGCACCGCGATGAAGGACCTTGTACAAACGGACGCCTCGATCAATCCCGGCAACAGCGGCGGCCCCCTCGTGAACATCCACGGCCGCCTCATCGGCCTGAACGTGGCCATCATCGCCGGCGCCGAGGGCATCGGCTTCGCCATCCCCGTCAACAAGATAAAGCCCTCCCTGCTGGAGATGCTTGACCCCGCCCGCGTCGCCAAGATATGGACCGGCCTGAAGCTTGCCCCGAACCGTGCCGAGGGCACTGGTGCGGGGCTTGCCCCCGCCCGCCGCGGCGCGAAGATAGCGAAGGTTGAGGCAAAGAGCCCCGCCGCGCAAGCGGGACTCCGCAAGGGCGACATCATCTTCTCCCTGGACGGCAGCAAAGTGAACGACGCGATTGACCTGTACCTGGGACTGCTGGAGCGCGAAGCGGGCACGTCCCTGCGTCTCGGCCTGCGACGCGGCAGCACCTCTATCGACACAACGCTCACGCTGTCAAAGGTACCTCTCCCCACCGCGGGCGAACTCGCCTGGTCCCGTTTCGGCCTGCGCGTCACGCCGTCCCGCTCGGGCCGCCTCCTCATAAGCGCCATGAGAAGAAAGGGCCCTGCCCATGCTGCGGGTTTGAAAAAAGGCGACGCCATCTACCAGATGGGGGGATACCTTATCCAGAGCGGCGACGATTTCAACACGCTGATGAAGTACGTGGAGAGAGGCGACGTGGTCCTCGTTAAGATCCTGCGGGGTAAGTATAGGATGTATGCGGAAGTTACAAGTGAATGATAAGTTGTTGCTAGTTCCTCGTTGCTCGTCGCTGGCCTGCCAAGCCGTAGCTCATTTGGAGCGAAGGCTGGTCGCTAGTTGCTAGCCCTTCGATTGCCCTCAGGGCCCTTCTCGCCCTGAGCGAGCCCTTCGATGCGCTGTCGCTTTCTCAGGGTAGACTCCGCGAGTCGAAGGGTTGC
>CBDVCL010000232.1:0-4619 GCA_965372475.1 uncultured bacterium
GCCCCACCTCCTCGACCTTGAGCTCACCCTTGTACTTCTCCACCTGCTGTTTCAATACGCTGGTTATCTCGTCGGGTTTTATTGGCATCTTTGCCTCCTGTATTTTGGATGTCTGAAGTCAGATGTCGGAAGTCGGACGCTTGTCCGACTTCTGACTTCCGATTTCCGACTTCCCTTTAGTTGTCCGATAGCTTCTCGAGAATTTCCGCCAAGCGTCCCTTGATGCTGGCGTCGAACAGCTTGCCCTCGACCTCCATGGTGAAGCCGCCCAGGAGGTGTTCGTCTTTCTCTTCTACTATTTCTATCTCCTTCTTCAAACGCGCCGAGAGACTGCGCGAGAGCTGCCGGCGGGAATTCTCATCCATTAGCGCCGCGGATTTCACCCGGGCGCGCGCCAATCCCGCCTTTTCACGGGCCATCTCCCCGAAAGCGTCTGATATCAGCGCCAGCTCTCCGATGCGCTTCTTCTCGAGCAATAGATGCAAGAACCCCATCAGCAAGGACGAGACCTTGCCCGTGAGCACCTTTTCCAGGATGCCGCGCTTCTCCTCGACCGCGATGAAGGGGTGTTTCAAGAGAGCGAGAAAAGACGGCGCCTTGCCCACCACCGTGGCCACCAGCTCCAATTCGGCGGCGGCGTCAAGCGACGACTTCTTTTCCTCGGTCAGCGCCAGCAATGCCGAAGCGTATCTTTTTGCTGCTTTTCTGTCAGCCATTATCTCGTCGCTCGTCGCTCGTCGCTCGTCGCTCGCGCGTTTGTCCTCATGCACGAGTAACTAGCAACGAGCAACCAGCAACAGCTTGCCGGTTAAACCTTACTGATCATCCGATCGATCAACTTCTTATGCTTCGCCGCGTCCACTTCGGCTTCAAAGAGCTTCTCGGCGATGGCCACGGCCAGGCCCGCCGCCTCGCCGCGCAGAGCCCTTTTCGCCTTGGCCATCTCCTCCTTGATCTCGGCGCGCGCCTTTTCCAGCACCTCCTCCGCTTCCGACGTTGCCTGCTCCTTCAGCTTGCGGCGCACCTCTTCGCCCTCGCCGGCCGCCTGCTCAAGCATCTTACTTATTCTCTCGCGGTTGGCGGCCAGTTCCGCGTTCAGCCTGGCCTGGATCTTCTCGGCCTCCTCGCGTGCCTTGCGCGCTTCGTCGAGGTCGCTGCGTACCGTCTCCTGGCGACGGTTCATCGCCTCGAGCAGCGGCTTGAGAAAAAGGAACCAGATCAGAACCATGGCGGCGAGAAAGGTGGTCGTGTGGATCAACAGCAAAGGTATATTTATATCTAACATATCACCAGGTTAGTTTTAAATGCCACGCTAACGGCTACTGCACGAAGTATTTCTCAAAAGGATTGGCCATGAGCAGGATGATGGAAATCAGCAACGCATAAATGGCCAGCGACTCGATGAAGGCCAAACCGATGATCAGATTCGTACGCAGGTCGGCCGATACCTCGGGTTGGCGTGCCAGGGCTTCCATCGCCTTGTCAATGGCGCGCCCTTGCGCGAGGCCGCACAGAGCAGCGGCAATGGCGATACACATCCCGGCAGCGGCGACGGTCACAGCGAAATAGATGGTGCTAGACTCCGTGGCCTGTTTCACTACTTCTGCCGCATCGCTCGCCAAGGCACTAAAAGAGAACGCTACACCGGCCACGAGGGCCAAGGTCAAGACAACTGCTACCTTCTTCATCATCTTCCTCCTTTTTGATTAACCGGTTCTTCCTTCTTTTTGTCGTTAGTCGTTGGTCGTTGGTCACCGCTGATGATGCCGTCAGGTACTGCACTAACGACAAACGACTATCGACGATCGACAAGACACACCTTTCAACCCTTACTAATGCCCTTCTTCATGCACTTCCACCGCGCCAGCAACATAAATCACCGCCAGCGCCGTGAATATACAAGCCTGCAGCAAGCTGACCAGGACCCCCAGTACGATAATCAGGAAACGCAGGATGAACATGCCGCTGGAGATGAATTTCATCATCAGGCTCGGCATGAGAAAGAAATGTATCACTAGCACGCCAAAAACACCAAGGATAAGCTCCTTGGCCATGATATTACAAAAGAGACGGATCGTGAGCGAAATGGGACGCACCAACTCTCCGATAGCATGGATCAGCGGCAGCAAGATGGTGAGAAAAATAGCGACCGGCGTTGGCAAGCCAGACGGGGGTAAGAAATGCTTGAAATATCCCTTCCACCCTTTTAGCCGGATGCCGATGATGTAGTAGCTGATGAAGACGATGAAGGCCATGGCAAAATTGATATTCACATTGACGGTAGGAGACATCATCCCCGGCACCAGTCCCAGCAGGTTACCGATGAGGATAAACATGAAAAGCGGGTAGAAGAGGAAGATATACTTCTCGCCTCGTGGTCCGATCGTGTTCGTGGCAAAATTGCGCACGAAATCCACGGATACCTCGAGCAAGCTCTGCAACTTGCCCGGCACTATGCTGATGCGGCGGCGCACGAGGAAGAAGAAGACGGCGAGAATAAGATAGGTAAGCAATGCCATGCAAAAGGGGTTGATCAGGTTGTGATGGCCGGTGAGATAGACCATCAACCGGTCAGGATCGCTGCCAAGAGGAAAAGTCAGCTCGATTGGTTCTGGGAGCCCTTGCATAGTCCTCCGCCCCGCGAAAGATCAGACGCGGCGCAGAGAATACCAATTCGGCTCAAAACTGTCAAGAAAAACCCTGCGCCGGAAATGGGCCGCTCTCACCCGGATAGTACAAGATAATCTACCCCTTAATACTCGCGAGGAAAGCGATGAAAACAAGCGTGAAGGATATAAAGAAGCCCCAGAGACCCTGAGGCAGGAAGAAACCCATGACCAGCAGGACGATTCCCAGAAGAAGCATCCGCACGATGGCCAACAGCTTCAGGCGGCTCGCGGCAGACGGGCCACTCCCTTCACTGCCTACGGCCCGGTAAAGCCCGCCAAAATAGGCCAGGGACAGAACGTAGCCCACGCCAATACCCACGGCCACCTGCCCGCGTCCATAGTAAAGGAAGGCGGCGAGAGCGACCAGGCAGAGCGCGCCCGCGACGAGCGAAGCGATCTTCTTCTCAAGTCCTTTCATCTGCTTTGCCAGGTTCATCTGCCTCTCAGCATCAGCCACAGCTCGGTTATCGCCGCCACGAAGCCAAGCAAGACCCCGGCCATCGCCAGCCAGGGCGCCGTACCGAAGAAACCGTCAAGCCAATGCCCGAGGAAGAAACCGCCAAAAACAAAAACGGCAAAGGCAAAGCCTATGCCGCTGTAATAGCCGACATCACGCCAGGGATTACCCCGCTCAGGCATTGTCCCCCTTGTCCTCCGTGCTCGGCGGCGTTCTCTTATCCCCAACGTTATCCCGCAACAGGCTCTCCACGGTCATATCCTTGAGGAAGTCCTTGAACTGTTTCGCCTCTTTCTCGAACTTCTCCTTGTCCTCGACCCCGGCCGAGTAGACGACCTTCTCAGACACGAATATCAGCGCGCCCGTACGCAAGGCGAGGGCAATGGCATCGGAGGGGCGGGCATCTATCTCGCGACGCCCCTTGTCACCATCGAGGTAGATCTTGGCAAAGAAAGTGTTCTCTTCTATGTTGTCGATAAGTATTTCGGATACTTTATACTTCAAGTCGCCGATGATGTTTCGCAAGAGATCGTGCGTCATGGGGCGGGGGGTCTTCTGGTCGATCAGCTTTGTGAAGATGGCCGCGGCTTCCGGCACGCCGATCCAGATAGGCAAGTAGCGGCGCTCATCCTTGTCGGTAAGTATCACCGCCGGGATGTTGCTCTTGGGGTCGATGGCTATCGCCTTCACCTTCATCTCTATGGGCATCGTCTCGCCTCCTAGGGATATTCTTACACGCGCCTTACCATATGGCAAGACATTTCTTTAGTCCAAAGCACAGAGTACCGAGTCCAGAGCCAGCATTCGACTTTGGACTCAGGACTTGATGAAGGCCACCGCTCCATATCCAACCACTTGACTTTTGTCTCCTGACACGTCACCGGAATTGGCGTAGTTGAGAACTATGCCCTCGTTCGCGCCGCGCTCCAGGACCGCTCTTAGCACCAGCTTCACCGCGCCTTCGCCGCAAAGCCCGGTATCGAGACCGCGATGACCGGCGCCCATACCTTCGTCCAGTGCCCGGTCCAGTGCCGGCAGGTCCATCGCCCCTATCGCGGACAGTGTCTTCTTGTCCACCTCGCAGGCCGTGTCGTAATCGGGATAGTGTGACATGTCGCTGCTGGCAACGAGCAGCGCTTTTTTCTCGCCCCCTCCCCGCGCCAGGGCATCGATCAGCTCTTTCTCCATCTCCAGAGGGAGATGTGGGCCGAGCAAGACCGGCACGATCTTGAAATCCTTGAGGACACGCTGAAGGAAGGGCAACTGCACCTCGAGGCCGTGTTCGCGCTCGTGCGCGTGCCCGGAGGAATCGATTTCCCCCTGCTTGAGCAGTTCCCGTGTGAAGGCGGCGTCTACCGCTACCTCCCCCAGCGGGGAGGCGAAACTCCCCTCGGCGTAAACAGAGACGCCGCTTACCAGGGCGTGGTGGGCGTTGCCGACAAGCACCACGGTGTCAAAATCACCGGCGCACTCGCGCAGGTAACGATAGGCGT
>CBDVCL010000233.1:0-4616 GCA_965372475.1 uncultured bacterium
CCCCTATTTCTGTCACAGGACCGTGATAATGTGGTAGTGAGGGAGTAGAAGGCGCATACGTCAAACAACGTAAGCACAGGAGGCCACAAATGGCGAGAAGAGCAGTCGGCATTGTGCTGGTTTGTTTAATGGTGTGTGGTTTGCAGTTGGGAGCGGGGGAGGTGGCGAAGGGCACGAAGGTCATCGGTTACTATACGAGCTGGGCGCACCATTCGGGTTTCACGCCTGATAAGATAAAGTGGGACGCCTTGACCCACGTCAACCACGCCTTCATGGGTCTTAACAACGACGCCGAGATGGTAGAGAGCGAGGATTACCTGGCGACCAAGCAAGCGCTGATAAAAGAGGCGCACGCTCACAATGTCAAGGTGCTGGCCTGCCTCAACCCCGGCTCGCACGCTTGCGGCGTGACCATCGTGCAGGCGCTGATCAACGATGAGGAGAAACGCGCCAAGTTGGTGCGCAACATCTATGATTACCTGCGCGAGAACGGCTACGACGGATTGGTTATCAACTGGGAGCACCCCGGCCTGAAACTGAACAAGAAGTGCAAGTGGCTGGGCACCGACCGGAAGCTGTGCGTCCAGGACAAGGCCAACGTGACCAAGTGGCTGAGGGAGCTGCGCCAGGCCTTCGACCAGGTTGAGCCGCCCCTCCTGCTCAGTTTCGTGGTCGGCCTGGAGGAGAAGTGCCTCGACGGCCCGGCGATAACGCCATACGTCGACTGGATAGAGATAATGGTCTACTTACAGCACAACTGGGCCCCCGATGCCGGGCACAATTGCGCCCTCTTTGTTTCGCGGCAGGACGACTGCGGCCGGAACGAGTCGGCGGCCGTATCGGTAAAGTACTGGCGCAAGAAGCAACGGATACCGCGCGAGAAGATAATGGTGGGCTTGCCCTTCTACGCTGTGAAGAACAAGGGAGCGGACCTTAGCGCGCCGATCAAGGTCCCGAGCGGCCGCGGCATCGCTTACAGGAACGTGGTAGAGTACCACATCGGCAAGGGCTGGACGCGGCACTGGGACGATGACGCGAAGGTGCCCTACCTCTTGAAGGACGAGGGTAACGGTTTCATCAGTTACAATGACCCCGAGTCACTGCGCCTCAAGGTCAAGTGGGGAACGGAACAGAAGCTGGGCGGCTTCATGATCTGGGAGCTGTCGCAAGGCGTGCTCAAAGACGGCAGCCAGCCCCTGCTCGAGGCGATCAGCCAAGCACTGGGCGACTAGATTAGCTAGGTGACTGTCACCGTGTGTTGCCCCACTTCGGACCATTGGCAATCATAGTTGAGTGATGATAGGGGGTGATTATGAAGAAACGGTTCGTCGTCGTGGTGATCGTATGGTCTTTCTTGCCATGCAGGGCGGCAGCGGAGGCGAAACCGGTCGAAGCTTATCTCCAATATGGCGCCAATTCTACCGTTGATGTCTACCTCAACGGAAAGCTTGCATATGCCGGCGAGGACACGGAAGATGCCTGGCTTAAGATCACTTTCCCCGTGGAAAGGCTGGGCCGGACGAACGTGATCGCTTTCAAGCAGGAGAACATACGGGGCGCGGGGGCCTGGCAGTTGTTCGCCTATCATTTCCGCGTGAAGATGGACGATGGCAGCTACAAGGACTTCCACGCAAACGAGAAGAAAGACAGGGTTCTGTACACGGACGGCTCAAAGGGACCGGCAAAAGACGCTTACGGCAACAGCTGGTACGATTTCGAATACGAGGCGTCAAAGCAAGGGGGATGGTCCGAGAAGCCGCGGCTGAAATCAATGCAGACCCGCGCCAGTATCATCCAGACTCCCATAGTCGGAAAACTACGCGTCTCCTGCATCATGGTCACGAGGAATGGTAAGGCGCTCACGGACAATGATACCTACTATTACCGTCGTCTCTTCGCCCTGTGGGGAAAGAAGGTCAAGCAGTCCGATATCAAGCGGAGCAAGAAGGCGGCGGGGCAAACGGGTCAGGACGACAGCGCTGCGGCCCAGGCGTATTTCAAGAGCGGCATCGACTACCTGCGTGCGGGGGAGTTCGCCAACGCCATCCAGCATATCCGCCACGCGCTGAGTAAGGACGAGAACATCGATGGGGCCTGGACGCAGCTGGGCTACTGCTACGAAGAGACCGGTCAGATGCCGCAGGCTATCAAGGCCTACGAGAAGGCGCTGGCGATGAACCCCAACGACAGCTACGCCCGCCAACATCTCTCCGCCTTGCAGAGGTAGAGGCGCGCTTCATCTGGTCCAGTTAACCGGGGTTGGCGGTGATGGTTGAGTTGATCAAGTCAACCATAAGTTGAAGAGAAAATGGCATAGGGACAGCTAGAAACTCCACTTGAGTTCTGCTAACACCCGGTCATTGCGGCCGAGGTGGGCGGAGCGCAGGTGATCTCCCGCTTCATAGAACACGGCGCCAAGGGTCAGCTCCAGGGCGTCGCGCAGGTCGTAGACGGATGAGAAGCGTGAGACAGAGCCCTCCCTGGCGTCGGCGCCGAATATCATCGCCACTCCGAGTAAGGTCAGCGTGTCGTTGAGAAATGTGCGGGATGCTCTGAAGGCCCAGGCGAACTCATCCCGCTCTATGCCGCCCGGTTCCAGGATATCGCGGTGGTTGTAGAGGTGGCGGTTCGCCGCTTCCAGGCTGATCACCGCGTCCGTAAAGCCCGAGTATTCCCAACCGAGCAGGCCGTCCAGGCGCTCGAATTCCTCGTTCGGCAGGGGAGCGAACACCAGGCCGCGCCTATAGGCGGCCTCGCTTTTGAAGAGGTGGTTACCCCAGGCCTGGTTGACGGCCGCGCCGTATAGCTCGGTGCGGCGGTGGCGTATGCCTTTGAATATATGGGCATCAACCAGCATCAGGTCCTCGTTGATGCTGGCCCAGTAAAGGGACAGGTCACGGCTTCCCGCCGTGCCATTGAGAGCTACGGCATAACCACCCTCAGCGCAGCTTTCCGGGTCTTCCGTTGCGGGAACCACCGCGGGAGTGAGTGCGGGAAAGGGCAGGGGATGGAAGTCACTGCCGTTCTCGGCGAGCTTGCTGTAGCGCACCTCGTGCAGGGCGTAGCCGGTGACGCCCCAGTTGCCGCGGAAGTAATCGGCGCGCGTCATGCATACAGGCAAGCGCAGGTGCTCGATATCGGTGAGGCCGGGCTCACGCAGGTCCATCGGGTTCAATAGATCGCAGACGCGCAGGCTGTCCGACTTGCCCCAGACGACGGTCTGCCTGCCGAAGGTGAGATCCAGCCCCTGCGGCGAACTGCCGCGAACGTAACTCTCTCCCAGCTCAAGCTCAGCGTCCTCCGCTTCGGGCTTGACGTTGTTGTCCAGGCCGCTGAGGAAATACTCCCGGTCATATCGTGCCCAAGCAGAGAGCTTCAGTTGGCCTCCCGCGCCGCAACGCCTGGACAGCTCCAGCTCGGCCTCGTTCCTGAGCAGTGAGTAGCCGCGCCGGTCGTAACCGTGTCTCTTAGGTGCGCGGTGCGCGATAGAGTTGATCGTGGAAAGCTTGAGGAACCCGTCTATTTCGAAAGGAAACGCCCTGTCTTCTCCCTGCTCTGCCTGCGGGGACGCCGTTGCATCATCGAATCCGCCCATCAGCTCATCGAGGTCCTCCTGCGCGGCGAGCGAGGCGAGAACCAAGCACGAAGCGACAGCGACCGCCGCGCACCGCAATGCCTTATCGGCGGGGTTCTGTTGCCCGAGTTCCGAGTGCCGAGTTCCGAGTGCCGACTTCATAGCCCCTTCTCCAACCTCCGCACCGTGAACATGTTCTCCTCCAGCTTCTGCCCGAAGCGCAGGTGCTTGAAACGCAGGATCGTCTTGTGCACCGTCTCCTTGCCCCGTTTCTTGGTCATGTGTATCTCGGTGCCGACCCAGATGCCGTCTATGCGCTCAAGCTTCTTCATGTCCAGGAACTTCTTGTAGCCGCCGTGACGCAGCCAATGGATGGCGCGCACCACCAGGTAGTTGTCCTGGCGCACGAAAAGGTAGGATCTCTCGTAGCCCGTCTCCTCGATGGTGTGCTTGTGCCTTGGCGTGGCCTCTATCACCCAGAGCTTGTTGCCTGCCAGCTCTATCTCTTTGAGCAGATCGTAATCGTAGTCTTCCAGGTCGCGACGCGTCATGTCGGAATAGTTGAAGTCAGAACCCATGAAACTGCCATCCTTGTCGGCGGAGGCGATGCGCTTGGTCTTCTTCAGCGCGGGGAGGTAGAGCCACTGGTCGTCGTCCCTGGTGGCGTCGTCGTAATCGTAGTTGAGGAAGGCGGTGCCCTTGACGTCGGCGGGGTGGAGAAAGAACATGATGCGCTGGGTGTCCTCAGCCACGTCGCGCGAGAAGCTCTTGATGCGGCGCAGGCGTTCTTTGCCCTTCCTGTCTATCAGCACCATCTCCAGCTCGGCCACCGACCTGTCGCCGTCGTCGCGCGCGTCTACCTTCTCCATTATCTCGCGCGCGGTCGGCGACGCGATAGCACGCGACGCAGTGATGGCAAAGACCAGCATAAGGCAGAGCTGTCTGTTCATTTTCTTTCTCCTCTCCCCGGTGGCGAAGATCGGCGTTTATTGTAGGGGCGGCCTACAACGGCCGTCCAGGAGGGAGCCCGTGGTAGGGCTCC
>CBDVCL010000234.1:0-4600 GCA_965372475.1 uncultured bacterium
AACCGCCTCCTCCGCCTCCACCGCCGCCGCCCCCCGAAGAGCCGCCCCCGCCACTGCTCGCCGCAGACGAAGCCGCAGCCGCTCCCGAAAGCCCTGCCGACAGCGACGACGAGAACCCCGCGGAGCTGAAACCGCGCGATGAATGATGGACGTACCAGTTGGGGCGGTATTGTCGCATATCCGCGGGGCTGTGCAGGGCGCGCGAGAATTTCTTCGACCATTCCTTCTCCACGCCCAGCGCGATGGCATAGGGGAGATATTCTTCGAATAGTCGTGGTGTCACCTTGGGTGGGTTCAGGTTCTTGAAGCGGTCCTTGTTCGCCACCTCGAGGAACATCTTGAAGCCCTCTATCTTATCCAGCATCTCCCTGCCCTGTGCCGTAGGCGCCTTCAGCCAATGGTAGAAGAGGATATTCACGGCGACGTGGCCCGAGAATATTGCCACTATCAGGCCCGTGGCGCCTTCAAGGAACATGAAGGCGCCGCCGATCACGGCGAAGAACGAGAACACAGAGTAAAAGGTCCCGCCCACCGCCTCGAAGATGCTCCAGCCACGCCCGTGCAGCACGAGGCGCCAGTGCCAGCGCATCGCGGGAGCGTAGAGATAGCACATGAAACCGAAGAGTGGCATCATCAATGCTCCTCCCAGCGCCAGGCCCCATTCGGGGGATGCTATCACCAGGCAGATTATCGCTAGCAAGGCGGAGAGGCCGCCCACCCAGATATGCGAGGAATTCGTCCTGATATAAGACGTCTCGAACTCGCCCCTTATCCTCTTCTTGAACCACTCGAAGGCCTTCTCTATCTTCTTGTGGTTCTCGGTCTTAAACTCGATACTGTCGCGGCTGCTACCCAGCAGGGATGTATAGATGGAATCCTCACCCCGTGACATCTCGCGCGTGGGGCGAGCCGTTTTTGCCTTCTTTAATATGTAGATGCCCTTCTTTTCTTCTATGGTTATTCTCCCTTTCGCCGCGATGTCCACCACCGCTGCGGCGAAGGCGGTCTTTGGCTCGCCCAGCGCCGGGAAGCCCATGTTATAGACATAGGCGGCGGCGCCGGGGGAGAGCCCCGCGGGTGGGTCGAAGCGGGGGATGATCAGGCCGCGCTCAGGGTCCCTGCCTAGCTTGATCCAGGTGCGGATGTAATAGACGAGCGAGCCGAGCAGCAGCAGCGCGGCGATGAGGGGGAAGATATTGTCCCGGGTCAGCCTGAGCAGTTTCTCGTGTTGCGTCGGCTCCTTTACGAATCCCTTGGGAAAAGCTACCGAGACCGTGAGGCCGTGCCCCGTGGGCATGCCCTTGACCGTCTTGAAGACGATGCGCTCGTCGCCGCGGTATATCGTGCGGAAGTTCTTGCCCTTGTCGCCGTATTCGCCCGTGTAAGCGGCGTACTGCATCGCGCTTGCGCCTTTGGGCAGAAAGATCACACAGCGCGCGCTGTCGATAGGGAAGTTCCATTTATTGCCCGTAACATCCCAAGTCAGCTCGTCGTAGTCCTCGAAATGCTGTATCTGCCGCTCCGCGATGTAATCGATGTAATAGATGTGATGGCCGGGCGGGATCAAGACGTCCTCCTCGCCGATGTAGAGTCTCAGCCCCGCGTTGCTGCGCTTCGTATGGTGGGGCGCCTGCTTGCCGGCATTGCTGTTGTGCATGACGCCGGTTATCGTGATCGGCGTGCGGCGTAGCAGGCCGTACTCGTCGCGCAAGAGGGTAGGTAGGTCGCGGTAGATGCCCCGCTTTATCTCGTGGCCGCGCACCCAGACGCGTATCAGCTCTGCCACCTCGAGCGAGCCATCCTCGTTGATATGTATCTCGCAATTGAAATGCAGTATCCGCTCATCGAGCTCCTCCGCGTATGCGGGGCAGGAAACCACCAGGCAGGCGATGATAGCTGGCGCTATTCGAAACATGGTAGGATCATGTTATGTGACGGTTGGAATCCGCCCCGTGACACGCGACGCGTGACCCGCGACAAGAGTACAGTCACGTTCGGAATCAGAACTTGAATACTGTCGAGAAATACGTTTTGGTGACAGTATTCTTGCCGCTTGCCACGATTCCCTCGTGCGAGATGCTTTCCTTGAGCGGGCTGTATTCTACGGCGATGTCTATCACGGTGTCGGCCGTGACCACGCCGATGCCGCACGTGTAATAGTAGCGGGTGGCCGGCTGGGCATCATAGGTGATGCCGTCTTCATCCTCGCGGGTAACGTTGTCAATCACGTAGAACCAGTCCTCCACCGCCTTCTCTATTACGCTGGGTCCGGGGACGGGGTAGCGGTACAGGCCGAGGCGCAGCGGCATCGGGTAGTTCTCGATCAAGCGCGCCAGGTATTCCAAGCCGAAATGGAGTTGCTCCGAGTCCTCTGGGTCGTGTGATAGGCCCTCCCCGTAACCTCGGACCTGACCCTCCGCGTTGCGCATTTCCGTCTCACTCCAGAGGAATACGTGGTAGTCGGTGGCGAGGGTGAGCGAATCACCCAGGCGATAGGCGGCTCCCACGGCAAGCTCTATCGGCAGGTCAATGATGAATCTATCCATCTGGTCGGAGGCGTAAGTAATTGAGCTGAATTCTATCGCGTACATGTTGGCAGAGGAAAAAGTTACCTGTGACTCGCCCTTGATCTTGGCGCCCAGCTTCAGGCGGGGACGGGGCTTGACAAGCATTCCCAGGACCCATTGAGGGCCGCCGTTGAACTCCTGGGTAAACCAGTTATGCCCGGTAAAGCCCGGCTCCGCGGTCTCCTGCCTGCCGCTCGACCGTCCGAAGTAGTATCCCGTGCCCAGGCCGAAAGAGAGAATCTCGTTCAGCTCGTACGCTCCCATCAGGGTTACGGAGTAGATGCCTCCCCACGTATGCCGTTTCTCTGGTCCTCCTGGGTCAGCCCACTCGGCGCGCTCAACATCATCGACCATCTTGTGAGCGGTGCAGGCGATTACCAGGTTGTTCCCCTCGGGGTTCAGGGGCCAGACCAGGCCGCCAAAATTGAGCGACCAATTCTCGACATAGTAGTCGCCGCTGGCGTCTACGGGTACCCCACCGCCTTCGCCCTGCATGCTCCACGAATTGCTGTCGTTGCGGTGGAATCCCACCAGCGTGATCTCGGGCCGCTTCAACTGCACCAGCCCCGCGGGGTTGTAAAACGTTGCCGTGGCGTCATCGCACACGGCGGTGAAGGCGCCTCCCATGCCCATCGCCCGCGCTCCTGCGCCGCCGATATTCATTTCGCCCGCTCCTAGCGGCATACAGCATACAACCAGCAAGATAGACAGTAGTAACTTGGTCTTCATTTTCGTTCCCCTATTGGTTACCGTTCTTGCACCCGTATTCTAGGTGGCACGGTCACAAGTGTCAACAGAATCTGTCTCCGTGGGTGGGTGGTCGTGCGGATTGTCGTAATGCCTGCGACCCTTGTCCGTCGTAGCGAGCGCTTCGGGCCTCTTAGGTAATACTGGCGAAGCGCTCTCGAAGATGGACCCGATTCCCGACCCCCGACCTCCGCCTTTGACTAGCTAGCCCTTCCCGCTACCGTAACCCCCGCCGCACCAAAGAGCAGCGGCTCATTCCTTGGTGTCTCTCTGCTTTCCTCCGTGCCCTCCGTCTCGCCTTCTGGTGCTCTTCCCAGACCACCAAGTGCTCTCCTGCGGGCGGAGCGTGCTGCAGGCGTTATTCAAGAAGAGGTGTTCTTGGTGTCTTGGTGCCTTGGTGGTGAAGCGCCGTTCCTCCGTGGACTCTGTGGCTCTGTGGTTCAAACACCTTTCCGCTGAACTACCGTGACCGCCGCGCAGCCAAGAACCAACGGTTTATGCTCCACCACCTCTATCCCTGCTCTTGCCAAGAGCGCGGCAAGCTCATCGGGCGTATAGAACCCCACCGCCGACCATGCCAGATAACTATAGGCCGGCCCATGGTCAGAGAGCAACCGTCCCAGGGGCGCCGCAAACGCGCGCAGATACATATGAAACCCCCATCGCACTAACCGATTGGACGGCTGGCTCGTTTCCACGATCACCAACCTCCCCTTGGGCGCAAGCACGCGCCGCATCTCCGCCAGGTGTTCCTTTTGTTTCGGGTTACGCCAGGTGAGATTACGAAAGGCAAAGGCGATGCCTATCGCATCGAAGTGATCGTCAGGGAAGGGAAGCGCCGCCGCGTCTCCCTCCGTAAGATCAACACGTCCCTCAAGTCCGGCTTTGGCCAGCTTCTCTTTCGCCAGCTCCAGCATCCCCGGCACGAAGTCAACACCTACGATCTCCAGCTTTTTTCTTGCCCTTCTCCGCGGCCTCCGCGCCTCTCGGTGCCCGGGGGCACCGAGGGGTTCCGCGTCCTCGGCGAGCCCGTCCGCTATATTCTGCGCAATGTGGAGGGCTAAATCTCCCGTACCACAGCACAAATCCAGCACTCGCTTCGGGCTCTGGCGCAGGCACTCGCTGGCCGCTATTCTGCGCCACCTCTCGTCCATGCGCCAGGTCAATAAGCGGTTCAACAGGTCATACCTGCGCGGCACCTTCGCAAACAACTCCTCTAACGGCCGTTGCTTGATCATCTTCCTACTATATCACGCTTAGGAAAAGGGGACACAATGATTGCGAAG
>CBDVCL010000235.1:0-4559 GCA_965372475.1 uncultured bacterium
GGAGTAGTTCGGAGTTCGGAACTCGCAGGGCCGACAGGGAAACAACAGCAACTACAACCCTAGTTCGTCGCTTATTCCACACATCGCACTAAGCGACAAATCGATGAAATCAGGCAGGGGGATGTCCATCTGCTCGCAGAGCATGATCAGGTCGCGGTCAACCTGCCGCGCAAAGGACTTTTCCTTCATCCTCTTGGCCACGGATTTCGCCTTGACGCTGGCCAGTTTCTTATCCGGCATCACCAGCGCCGTGGCGACGATAAGGCCCGTTATCTGCTCAGCGCAAGTAAGGGCGAGGTCGAAATCGCCGCTTCTTTCCAGCCCCAGCGCCTCGGCGTTATGCGCCTTGACCGCCTGCACCGCCGCCGATGAGAATCCCTTCTGCGCCATCAGCTCAGCCGTGGCCAACCCATGCTTCTCGGCAGTGTCCTTGGTCTCTTCAAAGTCCAAGTCGTGCAGCAAGCCCGTGGTGCCCCATTCTTCCGCATCCGCGCCCCGTTTCGCCGCCAGCGCGCGCATGATCGCCTCCGTAGCCAGGCAGTGCTTGACCAGGTTCTGGTTTGACAGCCGAGATTCCAGCAGTTTCACGGCGTCTTCTCTGAGGATCATACGTAGCCCTTTGCTCGCCCCGTCGCCGTTTCGCCGTTTCGCCCTTTCAGTCTTCCGCCGCCGCCGCCTGCCGCGCCCGTTCCAGCAAATGGCCCGTCAACTCCTCGAAGGGACTTCGTTTCCGCTCGGGCAGTATCGCCAACGCCCTTCGCCCTGCCGCGGCCAGCTTACCGACCTTCGCCAGTGAGTAATCCACGCCTCCCCGCTCGCGTACCACCTGGCGTAACTGCTTGAGATAGCGCCGCTTGCCGCGCAACAGCTCTCTCAGCTCGGCACGCTCACGGCGGCTCCCCACCCTCAGGGCGCGAATAACCGGCAAGGTAACCTTGCCCCCACCCACGTCGCTGGCGGAAGACTTCCTCGTCTGTATGCTGTCAAGAAAAAGGTCAGCCATATCGTCCACGACCTGGAAGGCAAGACCGTAATTCAGGCCGAATTGCCCAAGGCGCTTGGCGAACGCGACCCCCGCCGGCCCCCCACGCGAGGCGCCGAGATAACAGCAAGTCTCCATGAGACTGGCCGTCTTGCGTTTTATGATCCGTAAGTAGTCCTTCTCCGAGAGGCGGAAGTTGTCCACGTTCTCGATCTGGAGCATCTCTCCCTCGCACAGGTCACGCACCGTGCCGGCGATGACGCGTATCTGCCGCATCTCCAGCCCGTTGGAGGACAGGTTGAGAATGGCCTGCGAGAAGATGTAGTCGCCCAGGACCACGGAAACACCGTCCGACCAGAGACTATTGACGGAGGAACGGCCGCGACGCATATCGGCAGCGTCTATCACGTCATCGTGCACCAAGGTGGCGGTGTGGATCAGCTCCATTGAGGCGGCGAGGGGAATGAGATGCCCGCTCCGCTTGCCGACCGCGCGCGCCGCCAACAACAGGAGGGCGGGACGCAGGCGTTTGCCTCCCGCGTCCAGCACGTGGTCGGCAGCATGTTCCACCAGCTTGCTGCCGCGGCGAAAACCATGCCGCAGAAAGAGCTCTACCTTCCTCAGGTCGCCCTCGATTGACCCCAAACAGTTGAGCATACGTTGTGCCCTCTTCGGCGCCCCGCTTGTTCCGCGGGATATCATACTACACTACTGCCCCAGAGCGGGATAAATCATCGCCCGTATATCGTGAAGCGCTGGTTGAAATACCCCAATAGGGAATAGCAGAACTCATCCGTTTCCTCATCGTAGTACCGCAGGTAAGAGATATTGAAATTCATCAGGCTATCGAAACAGGTATTGACGAGCAATGGCTCGCGGTACATGTCAGGCACGAGGAAGACCTCAGCGCGAAAGCGCCGCACCTGCCCCAGGGACACATCGAAACCCGTATAGAAAGAGTTCTTGGGGACGTCCACTTCCACCTCTTCCCCTGCCACCAGGTTTACCTGCCGCAGGTAGCGGGAATACATCGTGATCACGCGCGGGAACCTGCCCCGCTTATACCCCGCATGCAGGCTGAAAGGACCGAGGTCCTTGCTGGCGACCGCGTAAAGCTCACGGATGAAGAACGTCTCGTTCTCGCCCACCTTTATCTCACCGCCGCCCGGGTCGCCCCCCGCGTCAAGCCAGAAGCTTAGGCCGGTGCCAAGCGCCAACGCCGGGTAGAACCTCGCCTGCTCGAAGAACGAGTATTTCAGGTCGCCGCCGATACCGAAGCTCATTATGCGCACCAGCCCTTCCGTGCCCGTCGCCTCGGGGCTCTTCCCCATCAATTGCCCGATCACCAGATGGAAGAAGATGTCACCGTTGACCCCGTCACGCTTACCCTCGTTGTTGGTGTAGGCGGTAGAGCCGAAGACGAGGCTGGCGCGGTTTATCATCGGCGTCTCAGAGCTGGTGGCCGTCGGCGTGGGACTCCTGCTGGGTGTAACAGTAGGCGTGGCGCTGTATTCTGTCTCGTCGTAGAACTCATACACCTTCTCTACCTTCTCCTCCCCGGGCCGGCTCATATAGATCGCGGCGGTAGATAACGACACGGCAAAGATAAGCAGCAAGGGGGACGTTTTCACTATCGGTATCTTTCGCTTTCAGCTCCGCCGATTACGCCGAGGTGTCGCCGATTACGCCGAGGCACGTCCAATCGTATTCCGCGACCCCCGCGAAGCCTCCGCGCTTTCCGCGAAAGCAGGTTTGACTTCCTACTGCAATACGAACACCCTTACTTTCTTGCGGCCGTAATCCATCGCCTCATCCACGTCGTCAAAGCAGAGGTCGATGCGGTCGCGCTTGATGGCGCCGCCAACATCGGCGGCGAGCGCGTAGCCGTACCCCACGATATACAAGTCG
Organism: uncultured bacterium; assembly: GCA_965372475.1. Lineage (GTDB taxonomy): Bacteria > Oederibacteriota > JAUXIB01 > JAUXIB01 > JAUXIB01 > CBDVCL01. The sequence continues at coordinate 2,891 of CBDVCL010000235.1, forward strand.
GCCCCGAGCTTGATCACCTTCGGATCCACGGCGGCGATACCATAGCCGGCTTGCACGCCCTGGGATGTGTACCCATCGGCGTAGCGACCGCAGGACTCAGCCCCGGGCGTGTAGGCGGTGGCCATCATCTTCTTCCTCTTTCTCACGCGCATCTTTGCCCGCGGCATCATGCGCCGCCTTTTCCTCTCGCCGGTTCCCGCGATCCTGGCCATCGCTTCGCTCTTCACCAAGGTCTTTCTCTGCACTATGCCTCTTCCACCCGCCAGCTTGCCGTCATGGTAACGCTTGAGGTGCCGCACGGACCTTAAGCCATCGTGCCCCTCGCACAGCATGATCTCCTCGCTCTTGTGCAGCATTTCGCTCTCCTGCACGACGACATAGCGCCTGATCACCTCCTTCACCTCCTCGATCTCCTCCCTCACCCGCACGACCCTGATCGACCCGCCGTCGGCAAGAGCCCTGCCGCGCGGCGGCATCACCATGTCCAGGAGGCCCAGCTTGACGCCGCACTGTTCGAGCAACGTATTCACCCTGGCGCTGCGGCTGAAGACGCTCCTCGTCTCGCCATCTACGCAGATGGCGACGGCCCGGCCAAGAGACAGGCATAGGAGAAGGTGGACGGCGACAATAGCGCTGGAGATGATAAGAGAGGCAGCGAGAGCCATCCCCGCGTCCGCCGCGAGCAAAGAGAGCACCCCCGCACTTTTTTCGGCCCTATTCCTTGCCATGCTTTGTCTCTTGCGCCGCGAAATCACCTCCCGGACAACTGCAACCCGGAAAGAAAGTTCCCCAACAGCTTCTTGCCCTCCGAGGTCAAGATGGATTCCGGGTGAAACTGTACTCCCTCGAGCGGATAGCGCCGATGCCGTATCCCCATCACCTCTCCTTGAGCCGTCACCGCCACCACCTGCAATTCCGCCGGCAGGCTCTTCCCCTCAACCAGCAGGGAATGGTAACGCGTAGCGGCGAAGGAATTGGGCAAGCCGCGGTATATGGCGCGGCGGTCATGCTTGATCATCGAGACCTTGCCGTGCATGATGCGCCGCGCCCGTACGATGCGCGCGCCGAAGGCATAGGCGATGGCCTGGTGCCCAAGACAGACGCCGAGGATGGGCAAACGCTGATGGTAACGCCTGATCACCTCCACCGAGTGCCCGGCGTCCTCCGGCCTACCCGGCCCGGGCGAGACCACTATCGCCTTCACCTTTCGCGGGTCCAGTTCAAGCAGCTCGCCGCGGTCGTTGCGGTAGACGCGCACGCGCGCACCCAGCTCCTCCAGGTACTGCACCAGGTTATAGGTGAAGGAATCGTAATTATCGACCATTATCACCATCGCCGCCACCTCTCCCTATCCACAGATTCCACAGATTACACAGATTCTTCACTTCTGATGACGACACTCGCCAACACGCAAATCCGGAATGCCACAGATTCCAGCGGGATTACACAGATGCTCTTACCCCAAAACCCTTTCTCAATTGCCACGAGCACTGTTAAGGGCTTCTTTTGGAAAAGGCCAATCTGTGAAATCTGCGTAATCTGCGGTTCCTTACTCCCCTGCCATCTCTATCGCCTTGAGAAACGCCGCCGCCTTGTTAAGCGTCTCACGGTGTTCGCGTCTCGGCTCCGAGTCCGCCACAATACCGGCGCCAGCCTGAACGTAAGCTCT
>CBDVCL010000236.1:0-4533 GCA_965372475.1 uncultured bacterium
GAAGGATGCGTTTGAAGCAGAAGGCTAGCAACAAGGCTGTTGCTCGTTGCTCGCCTGCCCTGAGCGAACGAAGTGAGTCGAAGGGTTGCTAGTTGCTCGTGTGATTATCGCTGGACAAGCGCGAGCGACGAGAGACGAAGGACGAGCGACGCGCTTACATTGGAGAAGAACAATGAGCAAAGGTTCATTCGAAGAAGTGATCAACTTCGCCAAGGAGAAGGAGCAGGAGGCGGCGGACTTCTACACCAAGCTGGCGGAGCAGGCGGCAGCAGAAGGGATCAAGGAGGCACTCTTGGAGATGGCGGGGCAGGAGGCGAAACACAAGCAGGCGCTGGAGGAGATGTCGCTGGACGGCTTCAAGGACAGCGAACCGCCCCAGGAGATCGAGGACCTGAAGCTCTCCTCGACCATGCCGGAGATGGAGCCAAAGGCGGATATGACCTATCAGCAGATCCTCACCGTTGCCATCAAGCGCGAGGAGGGCGCAGAGAAGCTCTACAAGCAGATGGCGGCAATAGCACGCGAGGACATTCAGAAGCAGTTGCTGGGGCGGCTTGCCGCGGAGGAACTCAAGCACCGCAACATCCTCGAGCAGGAATACGACGATAAAGTCTTGTCCGAGAACTAGGGTTCGTCAAACGTCTAACGCTTGCCCTACGTAGCTCGTTGCCTTTCGCCGCAAGGAGGACGCGGAGCGAAGTAGGGTCGAAGGTCGCTGGCGTCGGAAAATGGAAGAGAGGGAATGGCCGGAATATGATACAATGGATACGTGACCGGTAGGAATTATTATGAACGAGAACAAGTTCAAAGAGCTGGTGGGAAAGATAGTCGCCACGATGTCACAGCGCGGCGGCATATCGCATCTCTCGGGGCCGAGTCTGCCCCAGCGCCAGGCGATATACGAGGCAGTGAATAAGCTATTCATACTGCTTTTCCCCGGTTACATCGGCGGCGAGGAATACAAGAAGGGGGAGGAGAAGATCTTCGTGAGCAAACTGCTCGCCGAGGCGCGCGCGATCCTGCTTGCGCAGGTAGAGCGGAGTTGCCATTCGGAATGCCCCCCTACGAAGGCTAAGGGATGCGATTGCGAAGCCGCGTCTTCCCGCGCTGTGGACAAGTTGCTGGCCGCGCTGCCGGAGATAAGGAGCAAGCTCAAGCAGGACGTTCAGGCGGCTTATGACGGCGACCCCGCAGCCAAGTCGCTTGCGGAGATAATCATCAGCTACCCCTGCATCGAAGCCATCGCCACCTATCGCCTCGCGCACGAGCTCTACAAGAGCGGTGTGCCGCTTCTGCCGCGCATAATCTCCGAGCGCGTGCACGGCCGCACGGGAATCGATATCCACCCGGGCGCGCGCATCGGCAGGAGTTTCTTTATCGACCACGGCACGGGCGTGGTGATCGGCGAGACGACGGAGATCGGCGATAACGTCAAGCTCTACCAGGGCGTGACGCTGGGCGCTCTTTCCTTTCCCAAGGACGAGCGGGGCCGGGCAATAAAGGGAGGCAAGCGGCACCCCACCATCAAGGACGGCGTTACGGTATACGCGGGCGCTACCATTCTTGGCGGCAAGACGGTGATCGGCAAGGGTGCGGTCGTGGGCGGCAACGTCTGGATAACCGCATCGGTTCCCGCCGGGGCGAAGGTGCTATTGAAGAGCCCCGAGCAGGCGGTTGTCAAGTCAGGCAAAAAGCGCAAGTAGGGGTGCGCGGCTGTGTCCTGCTGCGCATGGCGATGGCGATTTCCGGCCTCCGATTGCCGACCCCCCTACCCGCGATCTCCGGCATAACTAGCAGCACCCTTTATACTGCCTGATACAATCATCGAGCAGGGAGAGGGCCTGGGGATTTGAGAAGGAGTAGATGATCTTATTGCCTTCTCTCTTGTACTTGAGGATGCCGCTGGCGCTTAGCACCTTGAGGTGCTTGGACACGTAGGGCTGGGGGAGGCGTGCTTTCTTGTTGATCGCTGTTACGCAGCAGCCTTTCTTCGTGTCGCAGCTGCAATGGGAGACGAGCACGTCGAGGATGCGCAGGCGCGTCGGGTTGGCCAGCGCCTTGAAAAGCGCGGCCGCCTCCTTGTATTGTTCTTCTTGCTTCTTCATTGATGTTGCATGTCAACCGTCTCGCGGAGTACGCGGCATCATCGCGCAGAGCGCGGCACAGGCCTAGCCGAAGCTTCCGCGGCTTCCGCGAGAGTTCGGCGGCTTCCGCGAAATGGCTTCTTGTCCGAACAACATTAGCAGCAACTCCCTGTATCGTCCTCGCCGCAACCACAGCCCGTTCCCTTTGGTGCGACCTTGAGGATGTCCTCCTTGATGATGGCGAAAAGGCAACCCGTGCCCTTGGTCAGCTCGATCGCGTCGAACTCGCAATTGGTGCGGCAGGCGCCGCACTCCATGCAGGAGCGGTAATCGTTCATCGTTGCCTTCTTGGTCTTGATGCCTATCACGCCCTGGGGGCAGACGGCGGCGCAGACGCCACAGCCCGTGCACTTCCTTTCAGAGAAACTGATCATCACGACACCCCTTTCACTATCAATGTCGCCAGCGATCCCAGCAGCAGCAGCAAAGCCAGCGGTAGGAAACGGACTATCTCCTTCTTTACGAGCGAGTAGTTGCTTACGCCGCTGTCCCCCGTATAGCTGAGGGCGAAGAGCAGGGAGGCCGCCGCGAGGAAGAGGAGATAGAAGATGAAGTCGATGCGTTGCAGGCCGAGGAAGCCCAGGTGAAGATGGTCGAGGGAAAGCGGCAAGGCGAGCGCCGCGAAGAGCACCAGCCCCTTGAGCGCGAAACTCCTGCCGGGCAGCAGGGGGAAGAGGATGATGTAGAGGGCCGCAACGAGCAGCACCAGGGGGAGTACCTGCCAGTATATTCCGGTGGGGAAGAAATGATGCCATATCAGCATCGCCGCGGCGAGATAAAGCGCCCGTTTTGCTACCTGGAGCAGTGTCGGCACCAAGGTGAAAAGGCGGTCGGTGAGGGAGAAGGTGTAGCGTGATGCGGCGCTGTCTTTGAGGGGGGTATTGTCAAGATAGGACGGCAAGTGATGTCTGTAGATGGGGCCGATGCGCGGCGTGACGCCGGCGCGGCGCAGCTCCTTTAGGCTGACCCCCGAGAGCGATAGCTTCGGCAGCACCAGTTCTATGGTCTTTCCCTGCGCAAGCATCTCGCGCGGATACCGCTCGAGCTGCATGATGATCTGCTGGGCGCTGAAGCGGCCCTTGCCGCTCGAGCACCAGACGTTGATGCCCGCGGTGTCTATCACTAGCAGGCGCACGCTCCTGCCGCGCAGCGAGCGCGCCAGGAGGAAGACGGTAAGGTGATAGTTGCAGGTGACGAGCAGGGGGGCGTTTCTGTCGTAGCAGCAGCCTGTGTAATAGAGGCCGGGGGCGACGCGGAAGGTACGGCGGAAGGCGTTAAGCCATTCCCAGAGAGCGCGAAGGTAGTCGAGGCGCGAGAAGCGCAGGCGGCGAGGAAGGGGTAGCCCTTGTGACGATTCATCGCGAGCGCACGAGCAATCGCTGTCTTTAGCTTTTGATGATACCATGTCGGGAATATACCATAATGGGTATATATGTCAAGAAAATAGCATCGCCTGGAGCGATTTTTCGCTTGACAAGCTTACGGGATATGATATATTACCAAAACGGTAGGTAAGGTAGGGAGATGAGGTTTTGCCATGAGGATGTCCACCAAAGGCCGTTACGCCGCCAGGGCGATGCTGGAGTTGGCGATGGGCCACGGCAAGGAGCCCTTGCTCTTGCGTGATATCGCCGCGCGGCAGGAGATATCCGAGAAGTACCTGGAGCGGATAATGACAACGCTGGTATCGTCCGGGCTGGCGAGGAGCCAGCGGGGGCAGAACGGCGGCTTCACCCTGGCGAGGAGCCCTGAGCAGATAAGGCTTAGTGAAGTGGTGCGGGCCGCGGAGGGCTCTCTTGCCCCCGTGCCCTGCGTAGATGATGCGGCGCTATGCGATCGCGCTGATGCTTGTGTCACGCGTGATATCTGGGAGCGTATGAAGGAAGCGATGTTGGGAGTGCTTGATTCAGTTACCCTGGCCGAGATGGTCAGCATGCAGCGCAAGAAGACGGCGAAGCAGGGTGCGCCGCTCTATCATATCTGATGGTACCGGGCAAGTGGCCGGCGAAGGGCGCGAGGGGCCCGCGCTTCGCTCGCGGCCCCGGGAAAAGGCGAAGCTACCATTCTTCGCGTCTTCCGAGTCGCGAGGTCTTCGCGTTTTCGCGAAAAAGGTCTTTTGACAGTTTCCTTTTAGGTACAGGAGGAGGAATACAGAGATGAGCAAGATCGCTGGGGATGTCACGGAGCTGATCGGCAACACGCCGCTTGTCTCCCTGGACAGGCTCACGCCCGGGGGCGGCGCCAGGGTCGTGGCCAAGCTGGAGTTCTTCAACCCCTGCGGCAGTGTCAAGGACCGCATCGGCGTAGCGATGATCGTCGCCGCGGAAAAGAAGGGCCTCTTGAAAAAGGGCGCCACGGTGGTGGAGCCGACCAGCGGCAATACGGGGAT
>CBDVCL010000237.1:0-4512 GCA_965372475.1 uncultured bacterium
GGCGAGCTTAGAACCATCCATCGGCTTATGCGAACCCCGGCCCGACGCTTGAGGGAAGGACTTGGGATGGGGTGCCCGCAGGTTAGCTGGAAACGGGGGGATTCAAGACCTGCACCGTCATTCAATCGTCCTCCATAATCCTGATATCATCCATCCACCACGCCATGTCAACATCACGGTTACCTTCGGGGTAGACGATGAAAGCGTCGATTGACTGCCAACTGAAGTTGCGTGTAATGGGAAAATCGCTCATCGGTATCCTCACATGCTGCCATTTCTTGTTCACATCAGTATATGCACTCACGCTACACCCTTCGCCGATCACCCATGATCCGCCTCGCTGTCCCGACCTGAATTGAACTTGGAAGCTCTCGCCGCCGTGTTTGCCTTTGACCCAGAATTCCAGGCAGCCGCTCTTCATGTATTCAGACAAGTCCACCAGGTCCATGTCAAAGAATGCGACTGATGCGAAAGAGCCTAACCTGCTCCGGTTGAACACGAATTGCAGTGACTTCTTGCCCCTCCTCGCCTCGGTCTCGTCAACCACCAGCCGCTCATTGGGGTCCGCGACCTTGCCACTGCCGAGCAAGTGATGGGAACCGACTCGCACCGCATCATCAAAGATGACTATACCAGCAGTTGCCGAGTCCCTGGCTTTCTTGGCCTCCTCTTTCAGCCGGCGCAATTCGGCATGCGAATAGGAAGGCACTATCATCAACTCATCTATGTAGTAGACATACTCCTCCGCCCGGGTCTCGCCGATCCAGAAGCAGAGCTCTCTCACATCGTTCCAGTTGAAGTGCTTTGGACCACGGAACATAGAATCATACTTGTCGAAGAAATCCGCCAGCGGCACGATCACCTTCTGCCACTCCCTGCTCACGCTCACGTACTCGTCCAAGCTTAGGTCAATGCGCCGACGGATGAGCTCCACGGGTTTGCCCTGATACTTGCCCGCTTCCGCATTCGTGAATGTCATTGTGAAGCTCTCTCCCCCGTCCTTCCCCTTCACGTAGAAGACTATAGCTCCCTTCTCGCGATAAGCACCCAGGTCCCCCGGCTTGACGCGGACATCCTTCGGCCAAGCCGGCTTGAGGGCAAAGGCTATCCCCTGGTCCTTGTGCTTGGGGTCTCCCGCTATTTTGATACAGCCTTTACCAAGGGCAGCATCGCCCGACATTATCTCCGCGTTGGTCCTCTCCCAGGCAAGGAGCTCCCCGCCACCAGCCAGGAAGTCATCGAATACGACGATGCTCCCTCTCGACCTATCCGAGCCGTCTGTCTTTGCCGTTGCGGTAAATAGAAGGCAGGAGAGAAACAGTGCAATTGTGATTCGCGAATATGACATACCTAGGTTCCTAACTCTAGTGGCATTATCCGCCAACCAACGGGGAAAAGCAACGCCGCCCCCCCGTTTTTGTCGGGGGGTAGTGGTAGCATGGTATTGGGGGCATGCGAGGCGTCAAAGCAACAGGTATCGACGAGCAGTCGCCCTTCCCTGGGATGATATATAGGAGGGCGACCTTAGACGGCGCAAGAGCAAAAAACAGAGAAACGGAGAGGGGTCAGAAGGGAGAAAGGATGACAATGAAAGGCACAATTGTCAGAGCAGCGTTGTATAATTCAAATATAGAATCATGGCAATCAACTCTACAATCGAATGGACCGAGGCGACGTGGAATCCGGTGACGGGGATACACGAAGGTCGCCAGGATGATTCTCCCAGGGAGATAGCCCTTGACATGTGTAACTCTATGGGATACACTTGTATCCGATATGGTTACATACGCTCACAACGACCTTCTATCGCTGACGCTGTTTGGCAAGGCGCGGCGCGGCATTCTCGCGTTGCTATACGGGCACAGCGAAGAGGCATTCTACCTGCGCCAGCTCGTACGCACCTCCGGCGTCGGCCTGGGGCCGGCCCAGCGAGAACTGAAGAAGCTAACCGCGGCGGGGATCATCACGCGCACCAGGCGGGGCAACCAGGTGTATTTCCAGGCCAACCGCTCCTGCCCCGTCTTCCGGGAGCTCAAGGACCTGATATCAAAAACGGTCGGCGTCACGGCGGCCCTGGAAGCGGCCCTGGCCCCCCTCGCCGGGCGCATCAAGCTGGCCTTTATCTTCGGCTCCCTGTCCAGGGGGGGCGAGAAGCGCGACAGTGACGTTGACGTGCTGGTGGTGGGGAAACTCTCCTTCGCTGAACTGTCCGCCTGCCTCGGCCCTGTGCAGGAAGGACTGGGCCGCGAGGTAAACCCTCACCTCTATCCACCGGCCGAGTTTCGCAGGAAGATAAGGTCCGGGCACCATTTTCTCAATTCAGTGGTCAAGGGCGAAAAGACCTTCCTGATCGGAGACGAGAATGAACTTACGGGATTGGCTAAGGAACGGCTGGCTGGTTGAACATGAAACCTCCGCACAGGAGATCTCCGACCTGCTCGCCGTGGCAGAGCGCGACCTCAAGGACTGCCGCGCGGCGGGCCTGAGCCCCGACGGACGCCTGGGCATCGCCTACAACGCGGCCCTGCAGGCATCAAAGGCCGCCCTGGCCGCGGCCGGTTACCGCGCCGGCCGCGAAGCGCACCATTACCGCGCGGTCCAGTCACTCGCCCACACGATAAAGGCTGACGCCGGGCTCGTCACGCAGTTGGACGCTTTCCGCAAGAAACGGAACACCGGGCATTACGACCGCGCCGGCATTGCCTCCGAGCAGGAAGCGATAGAAATGACTAAGCTCGCCGCAAGACTGAAAAAGGACGTGACCGCCTGGCTACGCGCCAAGCATCCCAACCTCTTGTCGGCTGGCAAATAGCCACAGCGGCACGATCTCTCGGCCCCATGGCTGGTAGTCACCCACAACCCACTATTGTCACACCCCTGACATATACTGACAACATGGCTCAGAATTCATCAATCGAATGGACAGAAGCAACGTGGAATCCGGTGACGGAGGCTTGTCCGCCGACTTGTCCGCCGTAGCCCTTGACGAAGGCGGATAGCGGGCGCTTCTCACAATATAGCGTAGGGGCGACCCACTGGCTCCCGCGCCGTAGCCGGCGCTCCCCGCATTGAAAATAGTATGGAGGGGAGCGTTGACGAAGGCGGGCGGTCGCCCTAAACAGAAGCGTCCTCGAAGGCGGATGCGAGAATCCGACATCCCCTTCTTCTTCAAGCAGTGGGGTGGGGTGCCAGCGCCTGTCTGCCGACAGGCAGACGCAGGGGGCGGTCTCGCTGCTCTCCCTGCTCTCTCTGCTCCCGTTTGTCTTGAAGAAGGTCACAAGACGCACAACTAGACGACAGTAAACGCGGAAGGAAGCTTGAAGGCAGGACGTGGGATGCAATCCCCCAGCTGATCCAGAAACCTGCGGAGACCCCCCTACCCCCCCTCCGCGGTTCCTCCTTCACAAGTTAGAACCCTATCTTCCTCTTCGGCTTCTCGGGCGGCGAGGTGAGTTTCTTTATCTCGTCCACCACCACTGAGATTGCCGTACCATGTTCTGCCAGTTTCTTGTCATGCTCGTCGATCCGCCGCGACAACTGCCTGTTGCTCTCCAGTACCCTCCGCAAACGCACGAAGGCGTCCATGATCTTGATGTTTATCTGGATTGCCTTCTTGCTTCTCAGCACACTCGAAAGCATAGCAACTCCCTGCTCGGTGAATACATAGGGCCGATACCGCCTGCCGCCTTTGCCCTTTGAGGTTCCAAATTGGAACCTCAAAGAATCATACTCAGTCCGATTCAACTGGAACATGAAATGCCCGGGAAATCGCTCCTTATTGCGTTTCACGGCTTTCACCAGGTTCTTGGTCCTGACCCCGTAGAGCTCCCCTAGATCCGCATCCAGCATCACCTTCTCGCCTCTCAGTAGCAGTATCATTCTCTCGATCCTTTCTACCGGTACCAGTGATTTGCTATCCACGATTCCCCTTTCTTTGAGGTGCCAATTTGGCACCTCAAACGTATCGCTTTGACATCACAATCTATGAGCTCAAACTTGATGTGCCATATTGGCATATCAAGTCTATGTCTATGGTAGCACCACCACCCGACAAAAATGGGGGTCTCGGAAAAGAAAAGGCTATCACAGATCGTGATAGCTTCTCGCACAACTCCCTAACTTGACCAACTACAACCTGTCCCCCATCCCTGGAGAAAAGCAACGGCGCACCCCCGTTTTTGTCGGGTGGTAGGAGTAGTATGAGATTAGGGGAATAGGCACCGGACAAGCAAAACAACCCAAAGAATAGGGTGAGGGAGGACGTGGGATGGGGTGCCGGAAGATTAGCTAGAAACGGGGGGGGGGGATTCACAATTCACGACCTGGCACCGTCACTCATCTATTTAATGACCGCCACCTTGGCAGAATAGGACCGGGCGCTTTCCAGGTAGATGATATACACGCCGCTTGAGACCATGTCCCCCTCATCGTTGCGGCCGTCCCAGTGCGTCTCCCCTATGGCGAAGCGCGTCGCCGGGCCGCGGTGCAGTACCCGCACCAGCTCTCCCGCCG
>CBDVCL010000238.1:0-4510 GCA_965372475.1 uncultured bacterium
GGTCGAGCGGCGCGTCGATCCGGCCGAGCCTCTTGCGCGCCCTCTCCCTGCCCGCCGCGTCGAAGAGGGCGACCTCCACGTTGCCCGCGGCCTTGGAGCCGATGTTGTGGGCGAACCCTATGACCTCCCGCATGCCCTCCCGTGCCTCGACACGGAGTTCGAGCAGTGAAATGGCGAGATCGGCCCGGCCGCGGATGTCGTCCATCCGTTCCGTCATCACGAGTTCAAAGACCGCCACCTTCCGGGGCGGGAGCGTGAGCGGAACGGTTCTCCCGCGCGCTATCTCTATGCTCTCGCTGCGCGTCACTCGGTCGGCCCGGTCGTCGCCGTCCTCGTCGGGACCCAACGACAGCCTATATCTGCCGTGGTCGAGCGTCCAGAAGCGCACCCGCCCGGCGAGCTCCCGCTCGGCGAAGCTGTAGAGAAGCGCCCTGAACCTGGTCCTGCCGGCCTCGAGAACGAGCGCGGCGTACTCCGTGCCGAGGCCCTCGTAGCTCGCGGCGTGCGTGTGGCAGAATTTGTTCCGCGTCGCGTAGCCGCCCGTGTAGGCGATGGCCGCGTTCGTGATGCCGTGGAGGAAGACCCGGTCGGTGAAGACCTCTGCGGTCGTGTACATCTGGCCGTAGTTCTGGAGCTCGGCGATGTCCCGCTTCAGCGCCTCGATGAGTGGGGCCTTGTCGCCGGAGAAGACGGTCTCGGCCATGTACGCCGACGACGCCGGCAACACCGATGCCGGGATTAGCGAACTCGTGTATCAAGCCGTAGAACCCGAGCATCAGCAGGATATAGGCGACGTTGGGATTGGATATCGCCAGAAGGAATTTCTTGATGGCGGAAAGGTTGAGCCAACTTCTCGTCGCTTCGGCGGTAGCGAGGACCACGGGGCCGTCCTTTGTTTCTACCGTTCTGCCGTCTATCTGCTTCAGAAGGTCGTCCAGGTCCGAGGCGATAAGGTCGATCACCTTCGCCTCCAGTGCTTCCTCCGCGGAGAGCGAGGCGCTTTCGCGGATGGCTTTCTCTACCCATACGGCGTTGCGCTTGCGCGTCTTGGCGATGCTCTTGCTCTGGGATACCAGGTCATTGACTATCTTGGCGGAGATGACGTCCTGCTTCTCCTTGCCTTTCTCTTTCTTGTCGCCTTTCTTACCCGGCATCGACATCAACTGGACGGGATGGGCGGAACCTATGCTGGTATTGGGGGCCATTGCCGCCACGTGCGCGGCCATGGTGATGAAGAGGCCTGCGGACGCCGCCCGCGCCCCGCGCGGGCTGACGAAGACAACCACGGGCAGGGGGGAGTTGAGGATCATCTTGACCATCTCGTGAGAAGAGGACTCCAGTCCTCCCGGCGTATCCAACTCTACCACCAGACAGTTGGCGTTCTCCGCCTGTGCTGCGGCGATGCCGTTCTCGAGGTACTTCATCGTGATCGGGCTGATGATGCCATCTAGCTTCAGCACCTTCACCCGCGCCGCGTCCGCGGCAATGGATGTGCAGAAGAGAACAATCATAGAAGCTACGGTGATGCGAGCTTTCCCTGGCATTTTGCCCTCCCTTCAGTGAGGGGAAAGATAACATAACTGAGTGCGTTGGTCAAGCGTATTTGGAACTAGCGACGAGCGGCCAGCCTTCGCGCCAAAGGAGGGCTAGGGCTTAGCGACAACACTCATATCAATATACCAGCAATCGTCGCCGTCATGAATCCCGCTAGGCTGCCGGCGATGATGCACTTGATGCCCATACGGGCCAGGTCCTTGCGTCGGCCGGGGGCGATGCCGCCGATGCCGCCGAGGATGATGGCCAGCGAGCCGAAATTAGCGAAGCCGCACAGCGCGTAGGTGGCGATGATCACCGACCGCGGCTGCAGGACGACGTTCCCTTGCTGTAGAATCTGGCTCAAGTTGAGATAGGCGACGAACTCGTTGAGGATCGTCTTCTGGCCGAGCAGGTTGCCGATGGTCACGGCGTCGCACCAGGGCACGCCCATGACTAAGGCGAGGGGAGAGAAAAGCCAGCCTAGCACCTGCTCCATGCTGGTGCCAAAAAGCCCGAAAAAGGAGTTGCCCATGGCGATGAGGGCGATGAAAGCGAGCAGCATCGCTCCCACGTTCAGGGCCAGCTTCAGTCCCTCGGCGGCGCCGCGCGCCGCGGCGTCGATGATATTGGCGTCGGGCAGGCTTATTTTCATCTTCACTGTGCCGGCTGTCTTGGGCTTGCCTGTTTCCGGCATCATTATCTTGGCGATGGCAAGGGCGGCGGGGGCCGACATCACGCTGGCGGAGAGGATGTGCCCGGCGATGTTAGGAAAATGGGGCTGGAGCATCTGGATGTAGGCTACCATCACGCCGCCGGCAATGGTCGCCATGCCGCCCGTCATCAGGCAGAAGAGCTCCGACCTGGTCATGGTCGAGACGAAAGGCCGGATGAAGAGGGGCGCTTCGGTCATACCGACGAAGACATTGGCGGCTACCGCGAGCGATTCGGCGCCCGATACCCTCATCAGCCGTGTCATCACCCTGGCCATGGCCCTGAGCATGGCCTGCAGGGCCCCGAGGTGGTAGAGGACGGCGGAGAGCGAGGATATGAATATGATCGTCGGCAGGACCTGGAAGGCGAAAACAAAACCGAGCGTGTCGCCCTCGGCCAGGTCGCCGAAAACAAAGGCGCTGCCCGCCATCGTCCACTCGATCAGCTTGTTGGCGCCCTTGCCGATGTAGTCAAAACAGAGATGGCCGGCCTTGGTCTTGAGGATCAGCAGGGCGAAGACGATCTGGAGCAGGATGCCCCAGAGCACGGTGGAACGCCAGGCTATCCTCTTCCTGTCGGACGAGAGGAGCCAGGCGATGGCTATCAGCACGAAAAGGCCCAGGATGCTGGTGATGCGATACATATGTCTGGAAGTCGGAAGTCAGAAGTCAGAAGTCGGAAAACACATACGGCATCATGCCAATCCGAATTCCGATATCCGACCTCCGACATCCCCATGTGCTTTAAGTGAAAACCACTGCGAAAGGATAATACCAAAACACTTCGGTAATGGCAATTAAAAGGAGGCGAGCGTAGCGAAAAGCCGGCGGCCGCAGGAGATGCAGTTGATGTTAGTCACGTGCTCGCAGGATGAAATAGAGGAGCTGCAGCAGGGCAGTGACGGCTGCGGCCACGTAGGTCATAGCCGCGGCGTTGAGAACGGCCGAGACCCCGTTTGCCTCGTCACCGCTGACGATGCCGGAGGAGGTCAGCACCGCCTTGGCCCGGGCAGAGGCGTTGAACTCTACCGGCAAGGTTATCAGCTGAAAGATGACGACGCCCGTGAAGAGGAATACCGCCGCGTACATCAGGTTTGCCATCTGGAGAAAGAGGCCCGCAATGAAAAGGGGCATCACCAGTTTTGAGCCTAGGCCCGCCACGGGGACGATGGCGCTGCGCAGTGCCAGGGGCGCGTATCGGGTCTTGTGCTGTAGGGCGTGCCCCGCCTCATGCGCGGCGATGCCGGCGGCCGCCACCGAATCACTGCCGTATACCTGGGGGGAGAGGCGAAGGGTGCGCGAGCGCGGGTCATAGTGGTCGGAGAGATGGCCGCTTACCTGCTCTATCTTGACGTCGTCCACCTTGCCGTCGCGCAGGATACCGGCGGCCACCTCCGCGCCGGTCATGCCGCTTGCGGTAGGCACGCGTGAATACTTCTTGAAGGCTCCTTTTACCTTGGCCTGGGCCCAGAGACCGAGCAGGAGCCCAGGAAGGGCGAATATCAGGTACAGGGGGTCGAAGAATATCATTTCGCGACTCCTTTCAGTTTACGGTTTCTCAGGCGCCGATGATGATATCATAGGCACCGCCAAGTGTCAATCTTCGCCGCTGTGAGGGATAGTGAGGGGAGCAAGATACTGTCCTCATCTTGGTTGCCAAAGGTCGCGACGAAGCAAGCGTTCCTCTTGGATGCACCGTGTTACCGGGCGCTTGGCAACGAACCGCGGGAAAGCAAGATGAGAACTGTTTATCGCCCCCGGTAATAATATGATAAAATACCGTGATGTTTAAAAGTACTAAGGACAAGATAGTCTCCGTACGCCGCGCCATCGGCATAGCCGCGCGCTTGCGCCGGCAGGAGCGCAGGATAGTGGCTACGAACGGCTCTTTTGACATCCTGCACGCGGGGCACGTCGACTGCCTGGAGCGGGCCAGACGGCTGGGTAGCTGTCTCTTCGTCGCTATCAACAGCGATGCTTCCGTGCGCCGCAACAAGGGGCCGCGCCGCCCGGTGGTAGCACAACGCGAACGGGCGCTGATGCTCGCCGCCCTGGCTTGCGTGGACTATGTGGTGGTGTTCGGCGGCGAAAGGCCCGACGACCTCTTGGAGAAACTAAGGCCGCATTTCTACGCCAAGGGCGGCAGCTTTGCCAAGGGCCGCCTGGGCGCGACGAGGAAGCTCCTCGCGGCAATAGGCTGCAAGACGGTGGTCTTTCCCCTGAAGCGGGGGTTGTCTAGTAGTGCCATCATTGACAGGTGCGTT
>CBDVCL010000239.1:0-4509 GCA_965372475.1 uncultured bacterium
TCCCTGCTTCTCGTCATATTCCGCCACCTGAAAGGGAACGGCGACGACCCGGGACTGGATCTTGGCGGCACCAACTTCCTCTTCTTCATCGGCGGATTCGCCGGTTACATCCTCGTCCATACGCTCTTCTATAAGTTCCACTTCATGCACGTGATCAGCCACGAGCTGACCCACGCCATATGGACGAAGATATTCGGCGGCAAGGTGCGGGACATCTTCGTTTCCGAAAACGGCGGGCGGGTCACGATCAACAAGTCCAACTTCCTTATCAACCTCGCCCCCTACTTCTTCCCTCTCTACACCATCATCTTCCTCGTCCTCTCCTATCTGGTCAAGGAAAGCTACCTGCCCTTCTTCATTCTATTGATCGGCGCCAGCCTGGGATTCCATGTTCTGCTGACCTTCCACTCCATTCACGCCACCCAGTCCGACTTGAAAGAGAGCGGCTATATCTTCTCGGTGATGTTTATCGTCTTCATGAACCTGGCCCTCGTCTGCTGGGTGTTCTCGGTGCTGGATAAGCGGGCCTTTGACCTCAAAGAGGTGTTCTCCGAATTCACCGCTCAGATGGTGGTGATGTTTGATCGGGTGATGGCGTGGGCGAGCTTGGTGTTATGAATGTAGCGCCCGAAGCGTTATTCGTGAATCGTTCTTCGTGAAGCGCGCTTCCATGCCCGCCATAGCCCTTCGGGGCTGACCCCTCAGGGGAAGCCCTTTAGCGGCGGCGGGACGTTTCACGAGGGACGACTCACCCAGTAGAACAAAGAGAGTTATGCGACAAAAGAAACTCCCCGCCATAGCGATATCTATGGGCGATCCTTTGGGCATCGGGCCGGAGATAATCGCCCGCGCGCTACCGAAACTAAAGCGGTTCTGCCGTCCGCTTGTGATCGGAGACGCGGCCGTGATGACACGCGCCCTGCGCCTCGTCAATTCACGCTTGAAGATCAACGCGCCCAACGGCTTACTCCTGCACGAACCCCGCTTCGACGGCTGGGAGAAGGAGGCGCGGGGCGAGTCCGCCCGTGCCGCCTGCCTCGCCATGGCCAGCGTGCGCACGGGTGTCCTCGCCTGCACGCGCGGCATGGCCGACGCTCTGGTCACCGCGCCGATAAACAAGGCCCACCTGGCCCAGGCCGGCTATCCTTACCCGGGCCACACCGACTATCTCGCCTTTCTCACCTCCTGCCATCAGTACGCTATGATGCTGACGGGAGGAGAACTGCGCGTGGCCCTGGTAACCACCCACTTGCCCCTCGCAGCTGTTGCCGCCGCGCTCAGCCGCGAACTGATCGGGCGGATCCTGACCATCACCACGCGTGGGCTCAGGGACTTCTTTGGCGCGAAGAAGCCGCGCCTGGCGGTGCTCGGGCTTAACCCGCATGCCGGCGACCGGGGAGCCCTGGGCAAAGAGGAGATAGAGATCATCTCCCCCGCTATCAAGGACGCGCGACGCCGCGGCATCGACGCGCAAGGCCCCTTCCCTGCCGATGCCTTCTTTCGCCGCTACGGCCGCCAACTCTCGCCGCGCGCCGCGTTGAAGCCGCGCCGCGCCGCCTTCGACGCGGTACTGGCGATGTACCACGACCAGGGCCTCGTGGCGGTGAAGATGCTGGGCGGCGCCAATGGCGTCAACGTTACGCTCGGCCTGCCTATCGTGCGCACCTCGCCCGACCACGGTACCGCGGACGACATCGCCTGGAAGGGAAAGGGCGACGCGACGAGCCTGCTCACCGCTGCCGAGATGGCGGTGGATATCGCGCGCCGCCGGCGCTAAAGGGCTTCCCCTGAGGGGTCAGCCCCGAAGGGCTATGGCGGGCATGGAAGCGTGACGGAGCGAATAACGCTTCACGAGTGACGATTCACCCCCTGACTTCCCGCATGAGAAAGGTAAAGCGAAAACATTCCCAGATATTCCTCACGAGCGATCGCGTCGCGCGACGCCTCGTGGAATTGTCAGGCGTGCAACCCGGCGAAGACGTACTCGAGATCGGGCCCGGCAAGGGCATGCTCACCAGGCAGCTGTTGCGACAGGGGGCACGCGTTGCCGCGGTAGAAATAGACGGGAAGCTCTGCGATCACCTGCGCCTCAGGTTCGCCGGGGAGATACGCCAGGGCCGCTTGATGCTGCGCCAGGACGATTTCCTGCGAACGGACCTGCCGCACCTGGTAGCCGCGGGTGCCGCGGTGGTCTCTAACCTCCCCTATCATCTCTCCACCCCCATCGTCCTCAAGCTGTTGGAAAACGCGTCCCATTTTCGTTCCATGCTTCTCACGCTGCAAGAGGAATTCGCGCGCCGCCTCGCCGCGGAACCGGGAAGCAAGGATTACGGCGCGCTTTCAGTCTTCCTGCGCTGCCGCGCCCATGCCGCCAAGGTGCTGAAGATCAAGCGCCGCTGTTTCCGTCCCGTGCCCGGGGTAAACTCGGCAGCCGTATCCATTCACCCGGCCAGCCACCCTGAGATCAAGGGATCTCCCGGCCCTGATTTCTCCAGCTTCGTCCAACTCCTCTTCTCCCAGCGGCGCAAGAAACTCATCGGCGCCTTGAGCATCCTCGGCAAGAAGAAGATAGGCCGCGAAACGATTGTCTC
Organism: uncultured bacterium; assembly: GCA_965372475.1. Lineage (GTDB taxonomy): Bacteria > Oederibacteriota > JAUXIB01 > JAUXIB01 > JAUXIB01 > CBDVCL01. The sequence continues at coordinate 2,592 of CBDVCL010000239.1, forward strand.
GCTGGTCGAAAGATCGGGGCTGGACGGTTCGCTGAGACCGGGAATGTTTTCAGAAGCAGACTTCTGGCGCCTCTACCAAGAGTGGAGCACGACTATTGCTGATTGACGGTAGCCCTTCGACTCACCGGCGGTTCGCTTCCGCCGTCGCCTTCGGCTATGGCGGACATGCAGGGCATGTTCCCCTGAGCCTGTCAAAGGGTCGACTCGCCCCTATTCTGATTACCGGGCCAGCCCGGAGCAAGCAAACACCGCGAAGGGCTGGCCATGAGCACTTCGACTCGCTTTGCTCGCTCAGTGCAGGCGAGCGGCCTGCACTGAGGGAACCCGAAGGGTAGCGAGTTGAATGGCACACGAGATACGATCAGAATCCCTTGCCTACGCTGAGGGTGAAAAGCAGGATGTTGAGAGTGGATTCGTAGGGAACCCACTCGTCGTTTTCCGTGTCGAAGCGCACTTCGCCAAGGTTTATCTTCGGGCGGTGGACGGTAAAGTTAACGCCAATTTCAGTCCTGGATTCGGTGAAGATCCATAAGCCGAAGCCATAGACCATTCCCATTCTGTTGCCGCTGAATGTCGGCCACTTGGCCTCGTTGATCACATCGCCCTCAAGGAACTCCTCTTTGGCGCGGTTGTAGTTGGCGTAGGACGCTCCCTCCAGGGCGGCGGCCAGGTCCCCGTTCGGCATACTTGAGCTTAGCATATACATCCCCGGGCCGATGCAGAGGTATGGCGTGACGACGGCATTTCGCGGCGCGAGGTTGATGGTGAGCGTGATGGGGATGACGCGGACATTGACCCTCTCACCCTGCCAGGGTGTATTGCGTACCGGAAAATACAGCTCTCCCAGCCCGGTATACGAGCGGCCCATTCCCGCGCATATCTGAAAGGACAGGACCCAGAATAAGCTCTGCCTGAATTTCACGCCGTAGTAGAAACCACTGGCGAATTGGTCTCCCAGCCGGCCGTAGGGCTTGAAAAGGAAGTAATCAAGCATCAGCCGTGTGTCCGCCCGCGCCGCAGGGGTGAGCAGAGATGCCATCAGTATAAGTAGGAAAAGCCTTTTCTTCATCATTCTTTCAATAATACCGAGATGCCACCACTACAGTATATAGATAAGAACCTCAGGCTATCGCCTGAGAACCTTGTTCCTGTCGGAATAAGAACCTCAGGCTATCGCCTGAGAACCTTGTTCCTGTCGGAATAAGAACCTCAGGCTATCGCCTGAGAACCTTGTTCCTGTCGGAATACAGAAGCGGCGCTTCATTAGGTTTATTCTACTCCCACCAGACCACTTTGTCAATCCCCGTCAGGTTGATCTTCTCACCGCCGACCAGGGCGGAATCGCCTACCCGCCCCAGCAACTCTACGTTTTCGGCGCCGGCGATAAGGTCGCTGCCCACGCTCCCTTCCATGCTCACGACCTTACCTCCCACGATAAGGTCATCGCCTATGCTCTCGTCCTGCGTTACCCGCACCACGTCCCCGCCCTTTACTCCCATCGACGCCGCGAGGGGAAGGGAGACCACCAACGCCAGCACCAGGCACACCGCTTGTCTTATCGCCATCACCTTTTCTCCTTTCTCTGCTTTCCCCAAAGATGTATAGCGAACCTGCTTCAACCCTTTACCTTTCGGTAATCCTCCAGGATCTTCCTGTGGTCAAAAGCTATTTCCTCCGGCAAGCCATCCCAGGGGAAGAACTCCAGCTCGGCGGCGTCGTCCGCCGCCTTCGCCTCACCCTTCGTCTCTACCACAAAGACGACGCCCAGCGTCGGCCCGCGCGGGTCGCGCTTCGGGTCGGCATAGACCCCGAGCAGGCGCTTCGATATCACTTCCAGGCCCGTCTCTTCCGCCGTCTCTCTCACCACCGCCTCACCGACCGTCTCACCCCTGTCAACGAAGCCGCCCGGCAAGGCCCA
>CBDVCL010000240.1:0-4496 GCA_965372475.1 uncultured bacterium
TATATGCTCAAGCGCACGCGGCCGCGCTTCCTGCCCACCCGCTTGCTGCTCGAGCCGACCAGCCACTGCAATCTCAAGTGCCCGGGATGCCCGAGCAAGGACCTGCCGAAAAGGAAGAGGGTCCACATGAAGATGGACCTCTTGCGCAAGGTCGTGGACGAAGCCGCCCTTTTCGCCCGCGATATCCATCTCTTCGTCGCGGGAGAGCCCCTGCTCCACCCGCGCATTGTCGACATCGTCCGTTACGTCAAATCGCGCGGCCTCAGAGCGATGATTCACACCAACGGAACCGTCTACAACGAGAGACTGGCAAGAGGAATGATAGAAAGCGGCCTCGACCACCTATCGTTCTCGGTCGACGGCTATGACGCCGCCACCTTCGAGAAATACAAGCGCCCCGCCGTTTATGAAAGGACACTGGCGAACATCACCGCTTTTCTCAAGCTGAAGCGGGCGCTGAAAGCAAGCCGCCCCTTCACCATCATCCAGGCCCTGGTATACGACGAGAGCGACTACAGCGCCGAGAAGATGAGGGGATTCCGGAAGCGCTTCGCCGGCCTGCCCCTCGACCGCCTGCACCGTATCGCTCCCCACCGTTGGGCTGGACAGGCAGGGCGGGGCCACGGGCCCGAGCGGGCATCCTACAAGCACTGCTTCCGCCCCTGGTTCTCGCTCGCCGTGCTCGCCTGCGGCGAGATCGTGCCTTGCTGTATAGACTGCAGCGGCAAATACGTCGTCGGCGATGCGAGAAAGGTAAGCCTGCGAGACGCATGGAACAGCGAAAAGCTGGTCCAGCTGCGAGGGAGACTCCTCGCCGGTCCGCTGGGCGCGAAGCGAACGAACCTCTGCGGTAAGTGTCATATGCTCTACGTCCGGAGGCTGCTCGGCCTGCCGCTGGGGGAGATGGGGTTTTTCTTTAAGGAAAAGGTCAAGGCTCACAAGAACTAGCGCCGCAGTCATTATTAACAGCAGATCAAACTCAAGAAGCCGGCCGGCATCTGCAGGCGCCAACGAAGAACTCGTTCCTCAAGACATACTTGTTGACCAACCCCTTAATCCTAGCCCCCGCGCCGGGTGACACCACGTGCTGGACATACCCCAGCTTCCGCCACGAGAATTGATGGAATCCCCTCTCTTGGAAGACTTTCTTCACCTTTCCGGGAAGCAATGCCTTTTCATTGCTCGTCCGGGAGAAGTTGAAGACATGATAAAACAAGAACGAACTCAGGTTCAGCGCATATGGCTCAAACATGTAGACCCTACCTTCCGGCACCAATACCCGGCAGAACTCAGTGGCACATTCGGCCAGATTATTCGGCAAGTGATGCAGGGCGGCACCAGCAAAGACCGCGTCGAAGGAGTTTTCCTCGAAAGGAAGGTCCAGCATGTCGCCACTGCAATACTCAAGGCTTGACAAACCTTTCTGCGCAGCGATCTTCCGCGCTTCTTCAATTGCTCTTGGAGAGATGTCTAAACCAGTGACAGAACGGAATCCATGCTCGGCCAGTCTGACCGAGAAGGCGCCCGTGCCACAGCCGACCTCCAATATCCGTCGCCTTTTCGCCTCCTCGAGAATACCTGTCTCTTCAAGAATCCTCCGGTATTCTCGATCGGGATACACTTGATAGTAGCCGCTCTCCTCTACTTCTCTGTCAAAGAACCTGATCTCCTCGCGCCTGTTTTGCATTCCCTTTCCTCTTCTTGCCAAACATGTCAAAACTGTTCTCGACATTCCTATTAGAACAAACACTGGTGCATATGTCAATCCGGCTACTCCTAACCCAGACTCAACCACAACTCTCACTCGACACCCTAAGAGCGCCCCCACCCGGCCTTGCCGCTCGCCAGTGTCCGAAGCGGCTGTGCCAGATTTACACACAAAATCCCTTGACAAACCGGAAACGATGTGATATATAGAGAATATTACTTTAGGGTATAAAGGGGGTTGGCGATGTCACGATTAGCACACAGTAGGACGTTCTTCCTGGTCTTTTCTCTCGCACTCATCACATCAACATATGGCTGCAAAGACGGTGGTAAGTACTTTCCCCCTGATTTGGAGCCACGCACCGTAGTTGAAACGCCAACCCCCTCGTTGCCGACCTTGACACCAACACCTGCCGGACCAACAGAGACCTTTACGCTGACACCAACACCTGCCGGACTAACAGAGACCTTTACGCTGACACCCGAACCTTGCATCTATTTCTTCGAGGATTTCGACGACGGCAACGCACAGGACGGCTCTCCTGTCACTTGGTTGGAGGAGAACGCTGAATGGTCGGTCGTAGGCGGGGTTTACCGCGTTGCGGCGACGAGTACCTTCAACTTCTCGGTCTGCCAAGAGTATGCGGACATCAGCGACTTTATCCTTGAGTATGACGTCCAGTTGGTCGGCGGATATGACAGAATGGTTTGCCCACGCTGGCGCACCCAAAACGACTACTTCTTCCTCAACTTCAGAGATTGGTCAGGAGGAGATTACTACATGGAAGCCTATGGCTTTGATGGCAGCTACAGGCAACTATGCTGGTCGGGCGGTTCCGCCTATCCTAATAATCCAAATGAATGGCACCATATTAAGATGGGCGTCATCGGCTACATCTTCGCTATCGAAATAGAAGGCACCTGGTATGCCAGTTGCGAAGATGCGATCTCCCTCACTCCCTACGGGAACATCGCCTTGGCTGGTCACGGTGGCGCCGCTACCAATACCGTCGAATTCGACAATGTCCTGATGCGTTGTCCGACTGACACTGAAAGGGACAGGATTCTTGCATCTAACATCACTACCTACACCTTCTTCGACACTTCAGGCGATCGCCCGAATCCCGCCCCTTGGCCGCCGGATACGATTAGCGGCGATTGAGTTCCCGTCTATCGTCTATCGCGCGATCGTGCGATCGTCCGATAGCCGAGCGACGACCTACTGATAAGGATTCCCCTTCGACCAGTTCTTGGCCTTATCCTCGCTGGTGAGCACCAGGTAGTACTTGCCCTCCTGGCTCTTTCCCTGCTCGCGCAGCATCGGGCCCTCCCCGTCCAGGCGGAACCAGCGCTTGCCGTCCACGCCGTGCGCCCAGAACCTGATCACCTTGCAGGGCACCTTTTCGCCGTCTACCTTCAGATCTTTCTCCTTGTCCCACTTGATGATCTCCCCGGTGATGTTAAGGGAATAGAAGCTCAGCACCCTCAGTTCCCGCTCCTCTCCCTTGGCCCGCAGTATGCCCTCGGACCGCTCGATCGAGGAGAGGTCATACTTTTCTCTCGGCACCCGGTACTTGCGCGGATCCTTGCCCTGCTGTTTCTCCTCGATGTAGAAAACGTCGCCTTCCCTCTTGCCGCTCACCTCCAGCGTGACCCGGCCATACTTGAATACGCCCCGGTACTCGTAGATGCCGTTCTCGTCGAGGGCCGCCTTCTCCTCGGAGTAGAGGCTGAAGCCGCTGTTGAACAGGACCTTGGCCTCCAACTCGGCCGTGAGCTCGATCAGCTGTCGCGTCTTCTCGCCTTCCTTCAGCTCCGTTACCTTCCTGTGCAGATAGCCCTGCTTCACCCCCCTCTGGAACACCTCGTACCAGGAATCCTCCACGACCCTGGCCTGGGACATCAGCTGCGGCAGAAAGCAGGAAGATACCGCCGCTGAAACAACTATGACTCTGAGAAAACGCACTATATTCATCTCCTTCACGAACTCGTGATCTTCGCTACCCAGACGTCGCGCGGAGAAAGCTTGCGCTTGATAACAATTCGCTCGTTGTGCATGGCGAACTTCACCCGCCTGCCGTTGCCAAGGTCATGCACCTGGAACTTCTTGCCGGGCAGGTCCAGGCTCACCTCCGGCTCCTGGACGTTGGCGCTGTGGTTGAGCAGGAAGAATATGTAATACGGCTTGCCGTGGCGGTCGCGGCCGCACAGGTATCGCGGCTCGACGATATCGCGGGGATTGACGCCGCTCATCTCCACCGGCCTCTCAAGGCCGGCCGTCTCCGTGAGGCCGGCCAGTACCTTGCCGGCGTTCTCGTCTTCCTGCTTGTAGAAAGCAAAGCTGAGCAGGGAACCCACGAAAAGGGTTCGCCCCTTGCCGAAGCGGTTGACGATCATCGCCGGCTCACCGTTCTCGAACTCGGCTACCACCCTGGCCGAAGCGCTCATCGGCTCCATGCTCTCCCGGAAATGGGCCCCCGCCACCTCGTCGCCCACCGAGAGCCAGGGAATCACCGGGCTCTCGGCAGTGATTATCATCTTCGTCTCTTCCACCGCCAGGGCGCCTTTCTCGCGGCAGCCGAAGACCTTCTCCAGCCCCAGGCCGGGAACGCCGATGCCGCAGGCCCCGTTCTCGTCGTTCCACGCGGTGCGCGCCTCACCGACGAGCACTCCCCCGGCGCGTACCCACTCCGCGATACGCCGTGCCGCCTTGCGCGGCAGCATGAAGCAGAAGGGCATATAGAGAACCTTATAGTCCTTGAGGCCGCCGTTGGCGACCTGGTCACTAT
>CBDVCL010000241.1:0-4490 GCA_965372475.1 uncultured bacterium
GTATTCCATCCTTTCTTCACCACCAAGGAGAAGGGGACCGGTTTAGGCTTGGCCATAGCGCACAAGATAATGGAAGAGCACGGCGGAGGCATCCGCGCCGAGAGCGGCGTTGGCCGCGGCACGACCTTTTACCTGGAACTCAACGCGGAGGGGGAGAAGTGAGAGCGGGGCATAGTCCGCAGATTACGCAGAGCGCTAAGAAGTGATGACATGGCTGCGCCGATTACGCGGATTGTTTGAAGGCATAGATCCTGAAACATCGGCGTAAACAGCGTGCACGCGAAAGCGTGCCTCGGCGGAATTGGCGTGGCCGGAACGTGCGGCCGGTGGTGCGGCCGCCCTCGGCGTACTCAGCGATCTTAAGTGAGGAGAGAGCGAGATGATGAAGATACTGGTGGTAGACGATAACGAGGGCATGCGGCACATGCTGGCGGAATCGCTAGGGGCCCTGGGCTACGAGGTGACGGTGGCCGCAGATGGCAAGGCCGCCTTGAAGCAATTCAAGCGGGAAGCCTATCGCATGGTGCTGGTGGATGTGCGTATGCCGGGCATGTCTGGTTTGGAGGTGCTGGCGGCTCTGAAACGCCTGGACGGCGAGTGCCTGGTGATCGTGATGACCGCTTATGGCACCGTGGACAACGCTGTAGAAGCGATGAAGGCGGGGGCTTACGACTACCTGACGAAACCCTTTACGATCGACCAACTGGACATGATAATCAAGCGGGCGGGGGAGCGGCTTCGCCTCGCGCGGGAAAACGTCTATTACCGCGAGGAACTTGAGCGTCTGGAAGCCGGCGAGGTATGGGTGGGCAAGAGCAGGTCGATGCGCGAGTTGGACAAGATGGTGCGCAAGGTCGCCGGCACCGATACGAACGTGATCATCTACGGTGAAAGCGGCACGGGCAAGGAACTGGTGGCGAACGCCCTGCACCTTGCCAGCAAACGCAGAATGGGCCCTATGGTCAGGGTGAGCTGTGCTACGTTCGTGGAGACACTGCTGGAGAGCGAGCTCTTCGGTCACGAGAAAGGGGCTTTCACAGGCGCGACAAGCAGGCGCGTGGGCCGGTTTGAGCTGGCCGACGGCGGCACTATCTTTCTCGACGAGATCGGCGATGTCAGTGTCGCGGTGCAGACGAAGCTGTTGCGCGTCCTGCAGGAGAAGGAGTTCGAGCGCGTCGGCGGGATGACGCCGATAAGGGTGGACGCCAGGGTGATCGCGGCGACGAACAGGGACCTCAAGCAGGCGGTGAAAGACGGCTCCTTTCGCGAAGACCTGTTCTTCCGCCTGAACGTGATGCCGCTCGATGTGCCGCCGTTGCGGCAAAGGCCTGAAGACATACCTTTGTTGGCGCGTCATTTTCTTGAGAAATATACGCCGCGTGGCGAAAAGAAGAAGATCACCCCGGCAGCGCTTGAGGCCCTGCGCAAATACCGGTGGCCCGGGAACGTGCGCGAGCTGGAGAACGTCATTCAGCGGGGCATTATCGTCAGCGAGGGCGAGAAGATAACCCCGGACGCTTTGCCGCTGGAGCTGGCGGAGCGGAAGGAGGAGCGCACCGCGAAGCACGAGGGGGGGTTCGCGGGCAAGGTGGAGGAGTACGAAAGGGACCTGATAGCCGACGCCCTGAGGCGCGCGCGCGGCGTGCGCTCGCAGGCGGCGAAACTGCTGGGCATAAACCGCACCGCGCTGCTTTACAAGATAAAGAAATACAAGTTATAGTGCCGCAACAACTATTATTCCCTAAATTCAGGACGCGATCGTTAGCTGTAGACGATGTAAACATTGAAGCTCTCGCGTTCTGAATTTAGGAGAAGAAAATGGAAGCGGTACTAGCGATATGAGTATGGGAAGAAGGATAATAATACTGTCATTACTGCTCCTGGCCTTGGGGGCGATGTGCCGGGGTGCGCCGGCGCGGGATTTGATAGGGCGCGATGAGACGGCGATCGGCGGCCTGCGGCAGGAGCTGGAGCGGGCACGGCGGGAGCTCCGCGACATGAGCGAAAAGCGCCTGGCGCTGGAAGATAAGGTCGAGGCCGACCTGGTCGAGGTGAAGAAATTAAAGAAGGAGCTTGCGGCGGGCGGCGGCTTCCTGAAAGAGCGCAAGCTGGAAGGCCTGCTCAAGAGGTCACGTGATGGCATCGGTGAGCTGGAGGCCCTGAAGAGCGCCGAGGATGTCCTGAGGCGGGAGATGGTGAAATACGCCGCGGGGTTGATGGTCATGTATAACGGGGTGATTGACACGGCGCTCCGCTCTGCGCGGTTCGCGGAGGAAGAGGAGGCGATGCCGCGGCTTGCGGATTGGATAATCGAGCGCCAGCGCTGCCGTCAGTTGTACTTCGAACTGCGGGCGAAGCGCGACACGCCGGTGGTAGACGCCTTGGCGCTGGCAGAGATAGACGCTGCCGGGGGCGCCGGGATCGGGCTGGCGCGAGCGATACTTGAGCGGCAGGTCGAAACGATAGATAAAGAACTCCTCAGGCTGGAGGAGGAGTTAGAGGACTTGCGCACAGAGAAGTCGCACTGGCTGAGGATGCGGCGCTTGATGCACCAGATGACGCGTCGGCGCGGGGACCCGATAATCGACGATGGTGCTATGCTGGATGACTTCAGCGAAGCGAACGCGGTTCTGGAAGGAGGCAGGGACGTGGAGAGCATGAAGGCGGAGATGAAGTCGTTGGGGGAGCGGCGGGACCATCTCAAACGCGAGCGGGCCCGGGCGCATAAACTGCTGCAACGTTTGGGGGAGAAAGAATGAGAGCAAGCGAGTGGGATATGCGAAGAAGACTGTCTGCAGGAGCGGTGAGGGTTTTTGCGCTATGGGTTGTGGCCTGGTCGGTGGCGGGGAACAGCTCGGCACAGGGATTCCTGGGATCCGCTGGAGGTGAAAGACCTTCATATTTCGAGCTAAGGGCCCTGGGCTGCGAACTGAATACGGAAAGATACTTCGATGATAATATTCACCGCGTGGCTATCGGGGGGATGGGGGAGTGCGATTACATCACCAGGTCGGGGCTGGAACTAAGGCCGGAGATAATCATCCAGGAGTCAGTGAAGCTGATGCTTGGTTATGGCTTGCGCGTGGAGGACTACGACCGGGCGCAGGAGCTGGATAATTGCCTCAACGCGGTGATGATAAGCGGAGGTAAGAGCCTGGTTGATGGGCGCTTACGCTTCTCCGTTTCGGAGGAGTGGCAGTTCAGGCGTGGTCCCAGCGTACACTACAAGTATAACGCGGAGAACCTGGCGATAAAGGGCGAATGGCTGGCGGGCAATGATTGGCGGTTGTCAGGGGGATTCCGCCACCGCTACCTTGATTACCTGAGCGAGCAAGATGAATACATGGGTAAATCAAATTTCGCTAACAGGTTCGGCGTGGGGGTGACCAGGCGGCTGAGCCGCAGGGACCGCGTGAAACTGAGCGGCACGCTGAATTACAAGGATTTCAAACATTTCGTGGTGGTCTTCGGCGAGGATGGCACGTATGAAAGAGGCGATGCGGTGAGGAAGGACAGATACGCGAAGGCGCGGGCGGATGTTGATAGGTATCTCTTCGGCTCGCTGGTGCTGAATATATACAGCTCGATCGGTCGTAACAACTCTAACAACCTGGGATTTGACTACGCTGACGCCCGATACGGCTTTGCCCTGATATCTGAGCGGAAGGTGGCCGGTGTTGTTTTGATGGTTGTTAGCCTTGACTATCAGCGTTATGAGCGTAATTACCGGGAGGTAGTGCCTATCTTGCCGCCGCTGCTGGAGAATGCTTTCGACGAAGAAACGGACCAGAACATATTCAGCTTCAGGCTGATGAAGTACCTGAACGATATCCTCTGTATTTCCGCTCAATATCGGTGGATCGAACGTTACGCGATTGATTATAGGAATAGATACAGGAAGAACGTGATTTCCGGGGCGCTGAGCTATAGCAGGTGAAGGAGCAGTGACCATCTTTTCCGCCAAGAGCGCAAAGATGCCGCAGCGTGTGCCGAGGATGTCTTCTCGGGTGTCGGTCGTCGGGTCCGTCTTCGAGGATGCTTCCCCAGTATTACTTCAAAGGCCGGGAGCATCCGCTACGACGGACAAGCGTCGGGAGTCGCAGGCGCTGATATCGCATACGAGGTAATCAACGATTCCCGATGTGCAGCTTCTCCCGATGATTTCCGAATGGTGAGAAGCCGCGCGCCCGCCTCCGGCGGGCTTTCCGATTACCGACAACCGAGATAACGCGGTCTCCGCGTATAAACTGACGGTTTGTCAGATATCTGACATAAAGCAGGCGATAACGAGGAGAAGGGGAGAGATAAAAAGCGAGGGTTTTTATTACATCCTGATAATACAGTAATTACAAAGCGGTTTTTTCTGTGGCAAGATTGTGCTTTGGCACGGAAAGTGCGTTAGGTAATGGTAACGGGGGATTACGGAGTTGGGAATTTTAGGGCTGGATAAAATAGCTCTCCCTTAACTCCTCCCCCGTAATTTGTTTATA
>CBDVCL010000242.1:0-4489 GCA_965372475.1 uncultured bacterium
AAAGAAGCGGCTGAGCGGCGCGCGGCTCTTGAAGAGGCGCTTGAGCGTGGCCACCTCTTCGCCGTTGATCTTGAGGATATGGCTGGCGTGCAAGGAAGCTTCGATGATGGAGCGAGAGAAGAAGCGCTGGCGCAGGTTTATGTCATAGGTTACCAGGGCGCGCCAGGCGTGGCGGAGGAAGGCATGGATGGCTTGGCGCGATTGCCGCCTGCGTTGGGCCAAGGTGCCAAAGCAGACCGCGTCGGCCCTTTTCGCCAGCTGCTTCGCTGCGGCAGTGAGACGGAGATAATCCCAGGCGACGTTCTTGCGAATGACGTAATCGGGCTGGCCCCGCTTCAGCGTTACCTCAACGGTACCGGTGGGGTGTGCGGCATCGAGTTGCAGGAAGCGGGGATCCATGCCGAGGCGGTGGCAGGCGGATTCGACCTCTTTGCCGTTGGCGTCCCTGCCGGCGCGGCCGATGAAGACACCCCGGTCGCCCAGGACCGAGGCGTGGTAAGCGAAATTAAACGGGGCACCGCCCAGGTGCTTCACGCCCGGGAAACAGTCCCAGAGCACCTCCCCTATGCCGACGACGGTATATGTCTTCCTGGTCACGCTGGGATTCTACCACAGGAGCATTCATCTATGATAGTAGTTCTTGAATTGAGGCGTGGATGCATCTATAATAGATGTGTGTCTATTTGTTTGTTGTAAGATAGACGAGCAACGAGAAGCGAGCAACGAGCGACGACGTTAAGGAGGTAACTATGGCTGACATACGTTTGACCATCTTCAACGAGGCAGCGCGGAACAAGAAGGGGCGCTGCGTCATTTACTGGATGCAGGCCAGCCAGCGCGCCCATGATAACTTCGCCCTAAGTACGGCGATACGCTGGGCGAATAAGCTGAACGTGCCCGTCGTTGTTTACTTCGGGCTCTGGGAGAATTACCCTGAGGCGAATGAGCGATCCTACCTCTTCATGCTCGAAGGGTTGCACGAGACGGAGAGCGACCTGCTCAAGCTGGGCATCCCCCTCGTGGTGCGGGTAGAGAACCCCGCCCAGGGGTTGCCGCGCATCTGCAAGGAGCTGGTTCCCTGCCTGGTGGTGAGCGAGGAGAATCCCCTGGGCCACGCGCGCAAGATGCGCGAGCAGATTGCGCGGGAGTTGAAACTGCATTTCGTGCTGGCGGATTCGAATACGGTCGTCCCCATGGGAGAGTTCCCGCGCGAGGAAGAAGCGCCGCACCATTTCCGCTCACGCGTAGAAAGGGTGCTGCCGGACCATCTCAAGGCGCTGCCGAAATCCAAGCCGAAGAAGTCGGGCCTGCGCATGAAGCTGAAGGGCGAGGACCTGGCGGAGTACCGCAAGGTGCTCTCCAACCTGTCCATCGACCGTTCCGTGGCGCCGTCGCGGGATTTCAAGGGGGGCAGGATCGAAGGCGAGCGCCTGCTCAACGTCTTCGTGCGCCTGAAGTTGCCGTTCTATAAGGACAACCGCAATGATCCGAGCATGGACGGCACCTCCAACCTGAGCTCTTACCTGAACTTCGGCCAGTTGTCGGCGCGGCAGATAGCGGCGGAAGTGGTGAAGAGCATGGCCGACGAGGAGCAGAAGGCGACCTTCCTGGAGGAACTGGTCGTGCGCCGGGAACTGGCCTTTAACTTCGTGCGCTACAACATAAACTACGACAACATCAAGGGATGCCCGATTTGGGCGCAGGAGTCCCTTTACAGGCATCGCGAAGACTGGCGCGGCTATTCCTACACCCTGGAACAGTTCGAGAAGGCCGAGACGCACGACCGCCTCTGGAACGCCAGCCAGCTTGAGTTGATAAAACGCGGCAAGATACACGGGTTCCTCCGCGTGGTCTGGGCCAAGAGGATGGTGGAATGGTCGGCGGACTCGCGCGATGCCTATGACATGGCCATCACCCTGAACAACAAGTACGCGCTGGACGGCCGCGGTCCGAGCGCCTTCGCGGGCGTGGCGCGGGCCATCGGCGGCAAGCACGATTCGCCGGTGGTCACGGAGCGCAAGATATTCGGGCTGGTGCGGAATATCGACGTGGACAAGCTGGCGCGGCGGTTCAATGCGGAGGCGTATATAAGCAGAGTTGAATGGCTTTAGATAGTTGCTCGTTGCTCGCCTGCCCTGAGCGAACGCAGTGAGTCGAAGGGTTGCTAGTCGCTCGTTGCTCGCAAGACTTTCACGTTCCGAGGTGCAGCGATTCTTCATATAGCCCAAAGGGAAATCGCCGCCGCCCTCGTCCCTCGGGCGTCCGCATCCCGAATCCCGATCCCCCATAAGCACAGGAGAGAATGATGCGAGTTCTTGAAAGGTACTTCAAGGTGAAGGAGAGCGGCAGCAGCCTGCGCGCGGAGATAACCGGCGGCATGGTCACCTTCATGACCATGGCTTATATCATCTTCGTCAACCCGGCCATCCTCTCCCAGGCGGTAGACGGCGCGCCGCCGGGAGCCGGCATGGATTTCGGCTCGGTGATGGCCGCCACCTGCCTTGCGTCCGCTTTAGCCAGCTTGCTGATGGGCCTGCTCGCCAGGTACCCGATCGCCCTGGCTCCCGGCATGGGGTTGAACGCCTTTTTTAGTTTCGAGATCTGCGGGCGCATGGGCGTGCCATGGCAGATCGCCCTGGGCATGGTCTTCATCTCGGGCGTCTTTTTCACCCTCTTGACGCTGGGCCGGGTGAGGGAGATGATCGTCGATGCTATCCCCGAGGGACTGAAGTACTCGGCCGCCGTGGGCATCGGCATGTTTATCGCCTTTATCGGCTTGAAGGAGGCGGGGGTGGTGGTGGACGACCCGGCTACCTTCGTGCGCCTGGGCGACCTGGGCGCAAGACCTACGCTGTTGGCGATTCTTGGTTTCCTGATGACTGCCGGGCTGATGGCGCGCGGCATCAAGGGAGCGCTTCTCTGGGGCATACTGGTGACGGGTCTGGTGGGAATCCCGCTGGAGGTGGTCAGTTTCAAGGGAGGGATCGTCGGCTTGCCATCGATCAAGCCTACTTTTCTGCAACTCGATCTCAGGCAGGTGTTTCAGCTGAGCTTCCTCGTGCCTATCCTCATCCTGCTGTTCTTTGATATGTTCGATACGATCGGTACCCTCGTCGGCATCTCCAGCCAGGCCGGTTTTCTCAAGCAGGGCAGGCTACCGCGCGGCAGGAGGGCACTGCTCTCCGATTCGCTGGGCACCATCGGCGGTTCGCTGCTGGGCACCTCTACCGTGACCAGCTACATCGAGAGCGCGGCGGGCGTGGCGGAGGGAGCGCGCACCGGGCTGGCCAACGTGGTCACCGCTCTGCTCTTCCTGGCCGCGCTGTTTTTTGCGCCCCTGGCGCAGATGTTCGGCGGCGGCTGCCAGGTGGCTTCCGGCGCCTGCCTGCATCCGGTGACGGCGCCGGTGTTGATCATCGTCGGTTGCCTGATGATGGGCAACGTGAAGGGGATAAACTGGAACGACAGCACGGAGGCCATCCCGGCCTTCCTGACCATTATCGTTATGCCGCTTACCTTTTCCATCGCCCACGGCCTGGCTATCGGCTTCATCAGCTACCCGGTGCTGAAGTTGGCGGCGGGGAAAGGCCGGGAGGTAAGCCCCCTCGTGTATGTCCTGGCGGCGGTGTTTGTCCTGAGGTACGTGTTCCTGCCGTAGGTGACAAGGGGAGGTAGGGAAGTGAGGAAGTAGGGAAGTAAGCATGGCTCGCGGCGGCAGTTGCAGCGACCATTTCTTGCTTCTTACCTCCTTGTTTCCTTACCTCCTTGCTTCTATTAAGAATGGATGCCAATGAGCAAGCATGACTTAAGGAAGTATCAAGCAGCGGTAAGGAAGAACTACCGCTGGAATTTCACCTGGAATGTCCTGGATGGCGTCTTTGTGCATACGGGTTTCGAGCTGCTGGGAATCTTCACTATTATCGCCGGCTTCATCTCGCTATTGGTGGAAAGAGCGCCGGAGCTGGCGGGATGGGAGAACAGGCTTGCCACGCTCGTTCCCGCACTGATGCACCTGGGCTGGCATGGCCTGGGGATCTTTATGATTCCCTATGTCGAATCGATCAAGGTGCGCAAACCGCTGATGGTCCGGGTTGCTTTTCTAATGCGCCTGCCGATCTTCGGCTTGGCCCTGACCACCTACTGGCTTACCGATTCGCATCCGCTGATGGCGCTGTGCTTTCTGTATTTCTGGTTCATGGCTCTGGCCTCTTTCGACGGGTTGCTGCTGCCGGCCTGGCACGATTACGTGAGCCGTATGATCCCGGTGAACAGGCGCGGCATCGCTTTCGGCGTACGAGAGGGGCTGGGTGCGCTTGCCGCAGCCCTGGCGCTCTTGGGTGGACGGGTGCTCCTGGAACGCGTAACCTTCCCATTGAATTACACGATATTGTTTGCGCTGGCGTTCCTTGCAGTGATGCTGTCATACTTCTGCTTCGTGCCGCTGCGGGAGATCATATACGATCGAGTCAAGCCGCGGTTGGGCCTGGGT
>CBDVCL010000243.1:0-4474 GCA_965372475.1 uncultured bacterium
TACCTTGTTGTCCTTGGCATCACCTGCGATCATGAGCATGATTATACACCTGCAAGGGCTTTTTATCAAGGGGAGCAAAATGATTTCCGCGGTGATGCTGCTCCTTCTAATACAGCCAGGCGCGGATTCGCGTGGCATGCCGCTTTCCCCCGGGGAGCTACTGCGGCAGACGTGGCAAGCACAGCAGGATTACAAGTCGCGGCGGGGCTCTTACGCCGGGGATATAGAAGAGCTAAAGCTGAAAGGCCTGGAGCAGAGCACGTGTGAGTTGGATTTGCTCTACGCTGATGAAAGAGGATTCCTGGTTGAAGCGGTTGATAACCTTGACGGGGACCTGGTGCTTGATACCTGGGTAATAGACGCGCAAGGTAACCTGGTACACGAGGTGGACGACCGCGGCGACAGGCGTAACGTTGAAGAGACCAGCCGAGAGGCGCTTAGAAGAGGCATCTTCGCGGAATATGAAAAGCTGAGGGAGGGTGGCCTGTGCGGACGTGCCTGCGGCTATCTGGAAACGTTGTTAAAACGGAAATACAGCCGCCGTATTCACGCCGAGGTACTCGCGGCGCTGGTAGATACGTACGCTAACTGCCTGGGACAGCCCGACCTGGCCCGGAAAAGGCTGCAAGCAGCGGAGAAAGACGGGACAATGGAGGGGGAAGAGATGGTACAGGCGTTGGTCACGCTTGCAGAGGGCTATAAATCCCTAGGCGAGAAAAAGCAGGCTATATCCGTGTATGAGCATATAATTGACGATTACCCGAATTGCGAGCTGCCCTCGGCGGGGGGAGTCGCTTCAAGCGTGGGGGAGCGGGAACTGGCCGTGCTGACTCAGGAACGGGAGTGGCTTCAGGAAAGCCGCGGCGATTTGGCGCAGGCAGTGTGGCGCGGGCTGGACGGCGCGGACGGTGAGGCACTGCGCGTCTTGGCCAGTAGAACGAATTTCCAGGTGGGATACAAGGGAAGGAACGGCGACTACGCTCCGTTTGACCTGGCCATAGACAGTTACCTCGACTACCGCGGCGGCAAGGCCATAGAGAAGGGGCGCCAGCTTTGCACTGGCGATGGCAAGACGTGCTTCCTCGAGAGCAGGGGCTACGGGGGGCGTCATCGCTTCGTCTACATCATCCTGTCTGAGGCGGACGGGATGTGGGAATGGCGGGGTTTTATCTACGGCAGGATGTCAGGGGAGGAGATTGAGAAAGCGGTGGTCTTGCCCTTAACGAAATGATCCGAAGTAGGCAGGTAACAGTTGACGCAGCGGGGAGTTTCCCATATACTACAGTGACATTTTTGGCAGAAAACAAGATTGGTTGTAGCGGAGCGGTAATGGAAGCGAGGAATCCCGTCGCTCTCTTTGGCGGCAGTTTTGACCCTATACACAACGGGCACTTGCTCGCGGCGGAAGAGGTACGGGAGAAATTAAGCCTGGAGAAGGTGATCTTCGTCCCCGCGGCCCGTTCGCCGCATAAGCAGGAACGGGAGATGGCCTCGGCCAGGCACCGCTTGATGATGGCCGTGATCGCTACCAATGATAATCCCGCATTTTCTGTTTCCGGCGTGGAGACCGACCGCGGGGGGAAATCCTATACGGTCGATACGGTGAGGGCCCTGGAGAAGAGCGCCGGCGCCGCTCTTCACCTGATCATCGGTTCCGATACGGTGTTGGAGTTTTCCACTTGGAAGGAAGCCGCGGAGTTGACCAAGCGCTGCAGGATCCTGGTAGTTAACAGGCCCGGTTACGAATTCAAGAAGTACTTCAGCAACCAACTCGTAGCGGATTCAGTGGATAGCTCCGCGGGCGACCTCTTGGAGCGTATGGAGATCATTGATGTCAAGGGCTTGGACGTTTCCTCGACAGAGGTGCGCGACCTGGTGCATCAGGGCAAGAGCATTAGGTACCTGGTTCCCGCGGCGGTGGAAGAATATATCAGGAAGCACAAGGTCTATTCCCTGTAGGCGCGCCCCCCGCTTCGCGCTCTTTTCCCTATCCAGTCAGACAAGTGCCTAGGTGAGGATAAAACAGTGAAGAAACCGAGCAGCAGCAAGACAAGCGCGCGTACCCCCGGCTTCGCTGCGGCGGCTTGCGTGGCCGCACGAGACAAGAAAGCTGAAGCGGTACGCCTGCTTGACTTGCGCCGCTTGACCCCTTACATAGACTACTTCTTGCTCTGTTCTGCGGGAAACCAACCTCATCTCAAGGCCGTGGATGAAGGCATATGCGCTGCGCTGGCGCAGCGGGGGCGGGAACTGCGCCGCCGTGAAGGAACAGCCGAGAGCGGCTGGGTTGTTCTCGATTTTGGGGATATGGTCGCGCACATTTTCTCGCCGGAGATGAGGGAGTTCTACGACCTGGATTCCCGCTGGGGAGACGCGCGCCAGATAGAGGTAATGGAATGATCAACGCGCTTTCACGGGCCGCGGCGACCGCTCTTCTTATCTGTGCCTGCATGGGGAAGGTCGTGCCTTGCCGCGCCGGCCAGCCTGCCGAGCCGCCGCCCGGGGAAGCGGCCTACGGGAAAGCGCTGGGACTGATAAAGCAGGGGAACACGGCGTTGGCCCTGCCCATGCTTTGGAAGGCCGCTTCATCTTATCATCAAGCCGCCTTGTGGATAACAATGGGGTATCTATATTTCCTGCTTGAAGACATGGAAAGGTCTTTCGCCGCTTACGGCATGGCGCTAAACTACGATCCCGGCAACGAGGAGGTCTTAAGATGGTTCGCGGATAATGGCCGCGAGGTATACAGTGGTGTGATCGCGGTGAATTGGAAGCCTTCAAAGGGGAAGGTGCGCGGGTATAATGTATATCTTCAGCTTTTCAAGAACGGCCCCTTCTTCCGCGTCAACGACGAGCCCGTGAAGAAGGGGCCCTGCGTCATAAGCGGGCTGGAGCCGGAAAGAGAATACCCGGTGCGTCTCTCGGCGCTATCCGACGAGGCGGTGCCTATCGAGGGAGAGATCTCCGCGCCGCAGACCGTATTCTCCTTCCACGGCAAGCTGCGTGAAAGGCATAAGACAAAATACAAGGTGCTCAAGGGAGGGAAGGTGGCGCTGGAATGGCCCAAGTGCCAGGACCCTTGGTTGATGGGATACAACATCTACATCCAGCTTCCCGGCGGGAAACGGTTTGAGCGCGTAAACCATTCAGGCCTTATCAAGAGCAACAAGTACCTGGTCAAGGGCCTAGCCTTTGGTGTCACCTATATCATGCGCATTGTTTCCGTGATAGAAGCGTCGCCGCCGAGGCAGAAGACGATAGAGGAGCTTGCGGTGGATATACCGCTTCCTTGAAGTAGTAGTGAGTATTGGGTATTGAGTGCATGTTCGGACACCCAATACTCAATACTAGTAACGCAAGACAGGATGAGCCCGTGTCGCTTCGCGATACTCTCGACGCAGGAGAGGCAAGGTTCGTGTCGCTGCGCGATACACAATACCCAATACCAAGAACATCATGAGCAAGATACGCGTAAGATTCGCTCCCAGCCCGACCGGCGGCCTGCACCTGGGCGGCGTGCGCACGGCGCTTTTCAATTACCTCTTTGCCAGGCGTGAAGGGGGCGCATTCATCCTCCGCCTAGAGGATACCGACCGAGAGCGCTCAAAGGAAGAATACGCTAAGAGCATCATCGAGGACCTGCGCTGGCTTGGCCTCGAGTGGGACGAGGGGCCTGACGGGGGTGGCGATTTCGGCCCCTATCGCCAGAGCGAGCGGGGTGACAGCTACAAGAGCGCTGTCGAGAAGCTGCGGGCAGCGGGGCTGGCTTATCGCTGCGTTTGCGAGGCAAAGGGCGAGGACGCAGGCGAGCGAAGCACATCTAATTGCCCCTGCCGCGAGCTGTCGGAGGAACAGATAGAGGCTGAGCTATCTGCCGGGAAGCCGGTGGCGGTGCGTTTTGCTACCGGGGAAGAAGCAGTTTCGCTTGACGATCTGGTGAAGGGCAGGATCGTCTTTCCAGCGGATAATGTTGGCGACTTTATCATCGTCAAGGCAGATGGCGGACCCACTTATCATTTGGCCGCAGTTGTGGATGATATCGAGATGAGAATAAGCCATGTCATCCGCGCCGAGTACCACCTTTCCAACACGCCGAAGCAGGTGCTGCTCTACAAGGCGCTTGGCGCCACGCCGCCGCGCTTTGCTCATCTACCCCTCTTGACAGGAAAGGATGGATGCCCCCTTTCACAGCGCGAGGGCGATCTATCACTGGGAACCTTTCGCGCTGAGGGCTACATGCGTGAAGCCCTGGTGAATTTCCTCGTCCTGCTCGGTTGGGCTTATGACGATAAACAGCAACTATTCGGTGTGGCGGAGTTAGTGGAAAAATTCAGCCTTGAGAAAGTGAGCGGACACTCTTGCGCGCTTGATCGAGAAAAACTTGATTTCTTCAACCACCACTATATAACTAAAGGTGACGAGGCGGCATATTTGGAGCAGGCAATGCCTTTCCTGGACGATTCAGGTCGTGCTG
>CBDVCL010000244.1:0-4456 GCA_965372475.1 uncultured bacterium
AAACCCGAAGTGGGTCATCGCCATGGGCAATTGCGCTAACGCCGGCGGGCCTTTTGACAGCTACAGCGTGGTGCAGGGCGCGGATATTATATTGCCGGTAGACGTCTACGTTCCCGGTTGCCCGCCGCGGCCGGAGGCCCTGATCGAGGCGGTATTGAAGCTCAGACAGAAGATAGACAAGGAGACGGTAGCCAAGTAGTCGCTGGTCGCTAGTCGCTCGTGCGTCAGGAAGCACTAACGACGAACGACGAACGACAACTATGATGTTGGGACAAGACGATGTGGCTTAGCGAAGATAAGATCAAGAGCATCAAGTCCCGGTTCAAGAAGGAGATAACCGGTCAGAGGAAGAGTAATGGGCAGGTTGGCCTGCTGGTCAAGGCTGACGGTATCCTGCGTGTGGCGAAACACCTGCGCGGCGCCGAGGGCTGCGAATTCGACTATCTCACCGATGTTTGCGGCGTCCATTACCCGGGGCGAAAGAAGGATCTGGAGGTGGTCTATCATCTCTACTCGGTAAAGAGGCGGCATCGCCTCCGCCTCGTGGTCCAGCTTTATTCTGCGTCGGCGAGTTTGCCCAGTGTTACACCCGTGTGGAGCACGGCTGACTGGCACGAGAGGGAGGTATACGACCTGATGGGCATCATCTTCAGAGGCCATCCAAACCTGGTACGGATCCTTAACCACGAGAGCCTGGAAGGCCATCCCTTGCGCAAGGACTATCCCCTGCGCGGTGATGACAAGAGCCACGGACCGTCATTGGGCATCAAGGAGAGCAGGAAAGATTAGTGGTAGGCAGATACGCGCTAGCAACCAGCGACTAGCGACTAGCAACAGCTCTATATAGAGGTAATACTGACCATGCGCAAACGGTTCCTAATGACCCCCGGCCCCACCGACATCCCACCTGACGTACTGCTCGAGGCGGCCCAGCCGAGCATGCACCACCGCACGCCCCAGTTCTCAAAGATACTGGTTGACGCCAGCAAGGGGCTGAAGGAGATCTTCCAGACCAGGGGGGACGTGCTTACCCTCTTCTCCTCGGGTACGGGGGGCATGGAGGCAGCGGTAGCCAATTTGGTCCTGCCGGGAGAGAAGGTGCTCGTCGCTTCCATCGGTAACTTCGGCGAGCGCTGGGGCAAGATCGCTTCGGCCTACGGCGCCGTGGTGGAGAAGCTTTACTACCCCTGGGGAGAGGCGGTGAAACCGCCCGAAGTGGACAAGAAGCTCAAGGCCAACTCGGACATCAAGCTGGTCTTCACCCAGCATAACGAGACTTCAACGGGTGTTTACAACGATATTCAGGCCCTGGCCAGGGTGGCGCACAAGAACGGCGCACTGCTTATCGTTGACGCCATCAGCAGTATGGGAGTGATCCCCTATCAAACCGACGCCTGGGATGTGGACGTGACGATATCGGGTTCGCAGAAGGGATTCATGATCCCACCGGGCCTCGCTTTCATTCACCTTGGCAAGCGTGCCTGGGCCAGAGCGGAGAAGAAGAAGCAGGCGGGGAACAAGGGCTACTTCTACTTCGATCTCGCTGCGGCGCGGGACAAGCTCAATGACCTCAAGAGCCCCACTTCTCCCTGGACCCCTTCCGTCTCGCTGGTGCGCCAGCTCAAGATGGCGGTGGAGATGATTGTTGCCGAAGGCATGGAGGCGCTCTGGGCGAGGCATCATCGCCTCGCCGAGGCGACGCGTGCCGCGGTCAAGGCGTTGAAGCTGCAACCCTTTGCCAGGGCGAACCGGAGCGACGCCATCACCTCGGTCAAGGTACCGGCGGGGATGGACGGCGCGGCCCTGGTGAAGAAGTTCAGGGACGAGTGGGGAGTGACCATCGCGGGGGGCCAGGGTGACTTCAAGGGCAAGATATTCCGCATTGGCCACATGGGGTACGCGGAGGAAAAGGACATCATCCAGGCCATCGGCGTGCTCGAGCTGATCTTGAAGGAGATGGGTTATAAATTCACGCTCGGAGCCGGAGTCACGGCTGTGCTGAAGTACTTCAGCTCACACTGATTTGACCGGCGGAGATCACGCCGTAGCCTGGGGCGGTAAGTGCGAGAATGGGCGTAGGCGGATGGAGCCGGAGTCACGGCTGTGCTGAAGTACTTCAGCTCACACTGATTTGACCGGCGGAGATCACGCCGTAGCCTGGGGCGGTAAGTGCGAGAATGGGCGTAGGCGGATGGAGCCGGAGTCACGGCTGTGTTGAAGTCTTTCGTTAAGAAGTAGGAAGTGGGAAGTGGGAAGTCGGATGATCCGGCCTGCGGCTTCTGGCTTCCCCAAGAACCAGGGGAGAGCACAGATAATGACATTCAAGGTACTGGTAAGCGATAAGCTCTCTAAGGAAGGCCTGAAGGTCCTCCAGGCGACCAAGGGGTTGACGGCTGACTATAAGCCGGGCTTGTCCCCTCACGAGCTGAAGAAGGCCATCGGTTCGTATCACGCTCTCGTCATTCGCTCAGGCACCAAGGTGACGAAAGAGGTACTGCAGGCGGCGGGGGATCTGCGGGTGGTGGGCCGCGCCGGGGTCGGCGTGGACAACGTCGATCTCAAGGAGGCGACCAAGCGGGGCGTGGTCGTGATGAACACCCCTGATGGCAACACCATATCCACGGCAGAGCATACCGTCTCGATGATCCTCGCTATGGCGCGCAACATCCCCCAGGCCCACGCCTCGCTTAAGGGCGGCAAGTGGGAGCGCGGCAAGTTTATGGGGACGGAGCTCTACAGCAAGACGGTGGGCATCGTCGGCCTGGGGCGCATCGGCATGCAGGTGGCGAAGCGCCTGCTCAGCTTCGGCATGAAGATCATCGCCTATGACCCTTACATCGAGCCGGAGCACGCGGCGGCGTTAAAGATAAAGCTGGTCAAGCTTACCGACCTTTTCAAAAACGCCGACTACATCACCGTGCACACGCCGAAGACAAACAAGACCAAGCATCTCATATCCGGGAAAGAGATAGCGATGATGAAGAAGGGCGTGCGCATCATCAACTGCGCGCGCGGCGGCATCATCGATGAGGCGGCGCTCTACCGGGGATTGAAGAGCGGCAAGGTGGCGGGGGCCGCGCTCGACGTTTACGAGAAGGAGCCGCCTTTGGACAGCCCCCTGCTCAAACTGGACAACGTGGTTGTCGTGCCGCACCTGGGCGCCTCCACGGCGGAGGCGCAAGAGAACGTCGCCGTGGTGGTGGCCGGGCAGGTCATCGACGCCTTGCTCAAGGACACGGTGCGCAACGCCGTCAACGTCCCCGCCGTAAGCCTGGAGGATCTGAAGGTGCTCGAGCCCTACTTCAGGCTGGCCGAGGCGATGGGTAGCATCATCGCCCAGTTGATAGATGGCAATATCAACCGCCTGCGGGTGGAATACAGCGGCGAGCAATTGCCGGGGACTAACACCAAAGCCGTGACCGTGGCCCTGCTCAAGGGCGTGCTCGAGCACGCTACGCCGGAGAGGGTTAACTACGTCAACGCCGAATACTTGGCGCGCGAGCGGGGTATCGAGGTGATCGAAAGCACCGGCGCAGGGAGCAAGGACTATCAGAACATGGTGTACGTCAAGGTGCGCTCCCCCAAGGATAGCCGCACCATCAGCGGCACCGTTCTCGGCGGCGACAAGATCCGCATCATCCAGCTCAACGGCTACGAGACGGACGTAGCCCCCAGCAAGCTGATGCTCATCTTCAACCACCTGGACAAGCCGGGTACGGTAGGCAAGATTGGAACGATACTGGGAGCGGCGAAGGTCAACATTGCCAGCATGAACCTGGGCCGTAAGCAGAGCGGCGGCAAGGCCATCGCCATCATGAATATTGACAACCCGGCCAAGGAGAAGACGCTGGAGGAACTGCGCAAGCTGCCGCAGATCGCGGAATTGAAGCAGGTGCGTATTGGTTGATTATGATAGGTTTGAAACGGAGAATCGGCGACGGGGCGACACTGCGCCTGTTGCTCGCCGTTTCGCCGGCTCGCCGAGTCGAGCGCTAACGATGGCTGAAAGATAAGCAATGGCTCCGACAACCACCAAACGCAAGGGCACCACTAAGACGATAACACTAAACATGGGCCCCCAGCACCCCTCGACGCATGGCGTGCTGCGCGTGGTGCTCGAACTCGACGGCGAGAAGATCATCGAGGCCAGGCCCGATGTCGGCTTCCTGCACCGAGGCATCGAGAAGATCGCCGAGAACAGGACCTATAACCAGGTGCTGCCGCTTACCGACCGCCTCGACTACGTCGCCGCGGCGATAAACAACCTTGGCTATGTCCAGACGGTAGAGAAAGCCCTGGATATCAAAGTGCCTGAGCGGGCGGCGACGGTGCGGGTGATGCTGTGCGAGCTCCAGCGTATCGCCAGCCACCTGCTTTGGCTTGGCACGCACGCGCTGGACATCGGCGCGATGACCGTCCTGCTCTACTGCTTCCGCGAGCGCGAGAAGATAATGGA
>CBDVCL010000245.1:0-4440 GCA_965372475.1 uncultured bacterium
AGTATTGGGTGCGGCAAAGTCGTTTCTCAATACTCACTACTCAATACCCAATACTAAACGGTCACCAACTCGTATTTCCTACTACCAAGTCCAATACGCTCACCGTGAACCAACTGGTGCTCGCACTCGATATCAGCATAGGCCTTCTTGGCCAGGTCTTCGCCCGTGCTCTTCTTTATCATGTCGATCGAGGCCTGGTCGATAGCGACAGGGTCGCGTGAGGCGAGGATGCCCACGTCGGGCAGGATGGCGCCCTCGGCAGGAGTGGCCATGCAGTCACAGTCCTTGGTCAGGTGGTTGAGGTAGTTGAAATAGAAGATCCTGTCTGCCTTGTCCTTGACGGCGCCGAGGGCGTGCTCCGCCATCTTCTCCTGCATCACGCGGCTCGCTTCGCCCCAGCTGAACTTCACCGCGCCGAAATGGCAGACGGTGAGGCATTCACCGCAGCCGGTACACACGGCATGGTCGATCACGGCCTGGGGACCGAGCTTTATCGCGTCAACAGCGCACCAGCGCGCGCAGGTGCCGCAGGCGGTGCAGTTTGACTCCTTGACCGTGGGCTTGATGTCGGAGTGCTGTTTCATCTTGCCCTTGCGGCTGGAACAACCCATACCCAGGTTCTTTATCGCCGCGCCGATGCCGCTAGCCAGGTGGCCGGTCATATGCGAGACCACGACCATCGCCCGGGCGGAGACGATATCGGCCGCGAGGAGCACCTTTCGGTAGTGCGTTCCCTTGATCTCTATTTCCAACTCGTTCCTGCCGATGATACCGTCGGAGATGATCAACGGGGCGCCGACATTCTCTGCCGTGAAGCCGTGTTCCAGCGCCAGGTGGATATGGTCTACGGCATTCTGGCGCCGCCCGCCGTAGAGGGTGCTGGTGTCCGTGAGGAACGGCCTGCCTCCCGCCGCTTTGACCTTGTCTACGATGGCCTTAAGGCAGGGAGGCTTGACGTAACCGCGGTTGCCCTCCTCGCCGAAATGCGTCTTGATGGCGGTGATGTCGCCGTCCTCGAGGTCCTCAGCGAAGCCGGCGGCATCGAAGAGACGGCTCGTCTTCTGCGCCTGTGATTCCGGCGTTTCGCCGTCTTTGAGCGCCATAGAGAATATCCTGTTTGTGGTCATAGGTCTTTACTTAAGCCTGTTTATGTTTCCCGCCTTGGTGACTATCGCCGATTGGTCATGGGAGTGGCTGGCCTGTCTTATTTTCGCGCTGTCTCCGCTGATAACTGCCTTTATGGTCACGGCTGCCTTGCGTACGTTGAGCGGCTTGACGAAAAAGCCGAAGACGCCCTTCTCGAAGCCGCTGTCAAGCATATGGCGCAGGTAGGCCTCTACGGTGAATATGACGGGGATCCTTGCCGCACCTTCCAGACGGGATACGCGTTCCAGCACGGCGAGCCCGCTCAGGCCGCGGATGTAGGCATCCAGGATCACCAGCGAGATAGGGTCTTCATAGCCCTGCAGGTTGCGGCTAATGAAGTACACGGCCTCCTCGCCGGTGTAGGCGGATTTTGCCTGGAGTTTTATCTTCTCCAGGGCGTAGCAGAGCTCGGAGTTTAACGCGCGGTTACTTTCGCCCACTAATACGACGGCCATTGTTTTCTTTCTATAATTAAGAACATCTACGTATACAATCCCACCCGAATAGCAATTCTATACTATTTCTTCCACTGTAGGCAATCAAAATAAGCGGGGTTCGGGGATCGGTGATCGGGGGTCGGTGCCTCTCACGCCACCCAGGACAGACACGCGTATTCGCATATCCCTGCTTCACTACTTTGCCGTATTGTTCTATAATCTCCCCATGCGCGAGATGCCAAGAATGGTATACGCCGACGAGAAGGGGCGGGTATGTGACCATCCACGCCTGGGAATGCTCCTGCGCAGCGGCAACGCCCTGCGTCAGCCGCAGCGGCACGAGCTGATTCCCTTGCCCCGGGGGAGTCAGCTGATGGCCTTGCCCGGGCGCTTGCCCCTGGGTTTTGATGGCGGCAGTCTTGTCGCCATGGAGGGAGTGCAGGCCGTGGCCGCTTTCATTGCCCCTGCCTATACTCAGCTCGGCCTTGCCGCCTGGGAACGGGAAGGAAAGGTAAGCCGGCTTCCTCTTTACGCTTACACCGCCGTTGGTTGGCGGCAAGGAAAATTCTACGTAACCGCTTTTCGCTCCGACCGGAGCAAGCGGCAGGACCTTGCCGGCTTCGACCATAAGAAAGTGATCAGGAATGCGGCACGGGTTCTGAAGAAGAATCCTGCGAACCGCTTGATCAGGCAATTGCACCGTTGCGCCTGTGAATACCTCTGTCCCGCGGCGAGGAACCTCTTCCTGGGACGCTGGGAGTGTCCCCTGCCGATCTCGAAACGCTGCAACGCTTCTTGCCTGGGGTGTATCTCGCTTCAACCGTCAGGCTGTTGTGCCGCGCCGATGCAACGCTTGGCGCAGATACCGACGGTAGATGATATCCTGGAGGTGGCCGTGCCGCATCTCTCTCGCGCGCCTGGGCCCATCGTCAGCTTCGGCCAGGGCTGCGAGGGGGAGCCCTTGACCGAGCCGCGTCTGTTGGCAGGGGCTATCCGCGGCATCAGGCGGCAAACGAACAGGGGGACGATCAACCTAAATACCAACGCCAGCAAGCCGGCTGTGATAGCGAGACTGCTGGAGGCGGGGCTGGACAGCGTGCGCGTGAGCCTAAATAGCGCGCGGCGGAGGTATTACAACAAGTACTTCCGGCCGCGCGCCTATTCCTTCGCCGACGTGCTCGAGTCGATGCGCCTGGTGAAAAGGGAAGGACGCTTCCTATCGCTGAACTACTTCATCTTGCCGGGCTTCTCTGACCAGCCGCAAGAGATAGACGCCTTGTTGCGGCTGATGTCGAAAGCCCCGGCGGACATGATCCAGTTGCGGAACCTGAACATCGACCCTGATTATTACTTGAATGCGATCAACTGGCGGGACGGCGATGGGGCGGTCGGCATTCGGGGAATGATGAGCAGGATCAAGCAGGAGTTTCCCAAGGTAAGGTTTGGGTACTTTAATCCCGCATTGTAATGGTATTGGGTATTGTGTATTGCGTTGGCATCACTCAATACCCACTACTCAATACTCAATACAAGATGAAATACCGCAAACTGAAGAAACATACTGTCACACTAAGAGGTCCCCGCGTGACCCTACGCCCGCTGAGCGAGAAAGACTGGGATCTTCTCATCAAGTGGAACAATGACCCCGGGGTGCTATACTACAGCGAAGGCGATGACCGCCGCTCCTGGGAGTTCAAGGAGTTGCAGGAAATGTACCGGGCGACGTCTCGCTTCACGCTTCTCTTTGTCATTGAGATCAAGGCCGAGGGGAAGCAACGACGGGCTTTTCCGCGAGGCATGAAGCCCATCGGCGACGCCTGGCTGGAGAAGATGAACCTTAAGTACTGGCTCAAGAAGTATGCGAAGAAGGATATGCGGCGCGTGCCCATCTTCATCGGCGAAAAGTCCGAATGGGGCA
Source organism: uncultured bacterium (assembly GCA_965372475.1). Classification (GTDB taxonomy): domain Bacteria; phylum Oederibacteriota; class JAUXIB01; order JAUXIB01; family JAUXIB01; genus CBDVCL01. The sequence goes on from CBDVCL010000245.1 coordinate 3,502, forward strand.
AAGGCTACGGGACGGAGGTTATCCGCTTGCTGACGGACTACGCCTTCAAAGACGGGGCGGAGATGGTCTTCGGATGCAGTATCAGCGATTACAACTCGCGTTGCCTGCGGGCGTTCGAGAAGTGCGGGTACCGGATCGTGCGGAAGGTGAAGGGGGAGCGGCGGGCGAAGGCGAAATGGGAGTATGATTTGGCAGTGACGGTATGAGAGTGTTGGGTATTAAGGTCTTGGGGTATTGCGGTCTCAAGTAAGAACCCTAACGCCTCAAAACCCTAACACCGACAAGAAAGGAACGATCAATGAAGAAAGAGAACAAGGAACTCCTAGATCTCTACTCTCCCCTTCGTGTCGCCGATGTGCGAGACGGCATGGACTGGATGATGCAGCACAAGAAGGGCTCGATGTCGCCCGAGATCCGCCCCCTCTGGCGCACGCGCGCCGTGGGCATCGCCAGGACGGTGCGTTACCTGGCCTGTGAAGAGGACGTGCCGGCGATGAGCGCCGGGGAGTATACCGCGTGGGTGGGGAAGTACTACGGCGAGATCTGCCCCTATCCCTTCATGGAGGAGATAGAGGAAGGGGACTTCTGCGTGATCGACGCCAGCGGCGTCGACGCGGGGTTGATGGGCTCTAATAATACGCTGGACGGGTTGAAGAAAGGTGCGCGCGGCTACGTCTCATCGGGCGGCGTACGCGACACGGACGAGGTGATACTCCAGAAGATACCGTTCTGGTCGAAGATGGTCTCGCAGTCGATGGTGCAGGGAAGGCTCAAATACGACGCCAAGGACATCAAGGTCGAAGTGGGCGGTGTCGAGGTGGAGCCGGGCGACGTCGTGGTCGCCGACGGCGACGGTGTGATCGTCGTGCCGCGCGGTATCGCGTGCGATGTGGCGAAATACGCCCGCCAGGAGTTTGACGCTGACAAGGCCGCGCGACG
>CBDVCL010000246.1:0-4436 GCA_965372475.1 uncultured bacterium
ACCTTTGCCGCGTCTTCTCGTCCTCCAGTATCTCATCTACTGCCGCGGCTATCTCTTTTGCCTTGCCCGGATCGACCAGCAGGGCGGCCTCGCCGCAAAGCTCCTTGAACGCGCCGCAATGCCCGGCCACCACGGGCAAGCCAAGCGACATCGCTTCCAGCGCGGGCAGGCCGAACCCCTCGTCAAAGGAAGGGAAGAGCAGGCAACGCGCGCCCGCGAAGAGAGCATAGAGGTCATCGTCAGGGATGTAGCCAAGGAACCTGGCCCCGGGGGGGAGTTCCCGTTTCCATTGTTGCTGGGCTCCCCTCTTGTCCAGGCCAAACACGGCCAGCGCGGGCGAGGCGCCACCGCTCGACAAGAGCCCGTAGGCCTCGAGCACGCCGGCAAGGTTCTTGCGCTTGTCTTCCGCGGCGGGTGCGATGATGTAGTCCTTCGGCAATTGGTATTTCTCCCTCGCCGCCTGCGCCGCCGCATTGCCGGGGTCAAGATCGTCCCTGACCCCTTCCCTGCATACAGCTACTTTCCCGGGGGCGAGGCGCTGGGCTTTGATTTGCTGGCGGCTGTCCTCTGAAACGGTCAAGATGACCGCGGCACGGCGCGCGGCGCGCGGCACCACTATGCGCCTGTAAACGTCCGCCAGGCGCGCCTTGAGGGTGGGCCGTGCAAACACCTGATTGAGGGGCCTGAAGAACATGGTGTCGTGAATGGTGACGGCCATGGGCAGGCCCCATCCCAGCGAGGCGGTGTTATCGGTAAAATGCAGCAGGGCACATTTGGCGCGCCCCGCCCGCCAAGGGATCTCTATTTGCTCCGCCAGGGCGTAATTCCGGCTGCGCAAGGGAATGATTTCCAGGCGGTCAGACGGGCCGGGAAGTCCCAACGGTTCCGGCGCGCGGCCCGATAGGTCAGATGAGACGAATAAGACATATGTCTCCTTCCCCGGCAGGCCGAGTAACTCACGCACCAGGTTCAGCTGGTAGCGACCTACGCCCCGCTTGCCTATCAGCCTGCCGTCTATGCCTATCTTAGTGTTCATATCAGCTCGCGGAAGGCGCGGAATTCTCGCGGAGACCGCGGAGAACGACCAGATTATTCAACGCGCCGACCATTCAATTCTACCATGTGGCGTTGTTCTGTAGTATACTTTGGTTACAGAGACGGAGTTGGCAATGTTGCCTCCCCGACTACTGACTACTGTCTACTGACTACTCAATATGCCCAGAGTAAGCATAATAATCCCTGTCTACAACGAAGCCGCCGCCATCGGCAAGGTGCTGAAGGACGTCAAGGCCGCGGCGCGGGTGATCAAGGGCGGCTATGAGATCATCGTGGTGGACGACGCTTCCACCGACGGCACCGCGAAAGCCGTTCAGAAAGCCGTCCCGGGAGTATGCCTGGTGAAGCACGAGCTGAACCGCGGCGTGGGCGCGGCGCGCAAGACAGGCCTGCGCGCCGCCAAGGGCGATCACATCGTGATGCTGGACGGGGACGGCACCTACCCGGCGGAAGAGATACCCGGGCTGTTGTCTTTCCTGCCCCGCTATGACATGGCAGTGGGAGCGAGGCGTCGCGAGACGGGCAGTTTCAAGCCCTTGCGCTGGCTGGCCAAGTTCTTCGTGCGCAAGCTGGCCGAGTTCGCCATCGGCGGCAAGATACCCGACCTCAATTCAGGCCTGCGCGCCTTCAAGCGGCAAGCCGCGCTGCGTTTCATCGGCATCCTTCCCGACACCCATTCCTGGGTGAGCACGCAGACGCTCTGTTTCCTCGCCAACAACTACCGCATCCATTACCATCCCATCGATTACCGCAAGCGCATCGGCAAGTCCACCTTCCATCCCTGGCGCGACACCAAGACCTACCTGACGCTAGTGATGACGACGGTGATGTTTTTCAACCCCCTGCGTTTCTTCATCCCCATTGCCGCCATCCTCGCCGCCTGCGCGGGCTGGCGCCTCTACCACGACGTGACGGTGCTGCACCGCATCCGCGAATCGAACATCTCCATCTCGCTGACGGTAGTGCTGGTGCTGATGATGGGGTTGCTCGCCGACCTTATCGTGCGGAGTTCCCGAGGGAAATACCAAGACTAAAGAGACCGGGTGCCACCGGCACCTGGTCTCCTCATCCACGTGTAGGGGCGGACCGGTGTGTCCGCCCGAGAGATGCGCCCCTGCGGCTCTCTCTACCCGTTGCGCTGACGCGTCGCCGTAGGGGCGGACCGGATAAAGAGCTCCGGGAGCTCTAGCTCCCGGAGCTCTTTTCACAATCTAATCGTATACGTGGCGTCCCCAACTCTCGAGATATATGCGCAAACTCTCGTCGGCTGGGTTGAGCTCAAGGGCCTTCTCATAAGCCAGACGAGACTTAGGCATGTCGTTAAGAAGCTCGTAAAGTCCTCCCAGTAGTTTATGCGCCTTAGCACTTGTGCTATCTATTTGCACAAGCCGGAGTGCCTTCTCGAGAGCGGCAGCATACTCTTTGTTTGATATCAACCCCATTGCCTCTAGCATTAGCTCTTCATTGAGCTTTGCCGTGTTCCTCAGCTTCACTTTTCCATTATCGTTATCATAATAGTATCGTTTCTCCTCTTTCCCTCTGTCTTCGACCACAAACCGCGATCCATCTGGAGACACGTCCAATACGATGAGAGAGCTGACTAGCTTTTTCTGAGGGAAATGCTTCTCCCACTTCTTCTTGCCACTAATACTCAGAACAACAATCCTCTCGTTCCAACCTTCGCCGGTCGACCCGCACACGACAATCCACTTCTCATCCTTCGAAATCACAAATGAAGCTTCGCAAGCAGCGATTCCCTTCAGGTTAATCTGCCTTACTATTTCCCCATTAGATACGTCGAACAACACCAGCAAGTTGGCTTTCTCTATCTTCTTGCTCTTGAGGTACTCCTGCAAGTCATAGTGCAAACCAACCGCAAAGATATTTCCTCCCTTCGATAGCTTGGCACCGTAGCATATTGGACCTACCAACGGAATCGCGCATTCATATCTCTTCACAGTTTGCCCTGTGCTGCTGTAGAAGAGCAACTTGTTAAGATACGGTTCTTCATCCCATGCACCACTGTATGCGACCAGATAATTGCCTCTATTTGACACAAATACAACAAGAGGTGGATCATCTGTCTTGAATTCACTAATCAGACTGCCGTTTTGTTTCTCCATCCGATACACCGAACTCCCCCGTCCACCCCAATCGTCATACTCGACTTGGACCTTGTATCGTTTGTTCTCGGAGAGGAATATCTTTGAAGGCGGCTCGCTACTACCCGCAAATGCTGCGTATGCAGGGGCCAATAAACACAACGAGGCTGTTGCCAGAGAAATCCTCTTCCTCATCTCCCATCACCTCATTCGCAATAAAAGGACAGTGGATTACTAGGCCATTGTTCTCATTCGCCATTATGCAGGAAGCCCAGGTGGGAGCATTCGGTAGGTATCTGGGACCCCCGCCAGATATGGGTATTATGATTGAATACCTGACAACAGTCAATGGGACACTACTGATTACGGAGAAGGAATCAAATGCTGACAGTCACCGCGACTCTATTGCCCACGCTCCCAAGGAGCGCGGTGGCGCCCGCGGAGGGACGCCACTACTGCACGGGGACGATGTGTAACTGTCACTTTTTCATCCCACGAACCTATACTTCACAAGCGTCCACAGGGCAATGATGCCATCCAGGAACCGCACCTTCTTGCCTTCCGCCTTGGTGCGGGCGTGGTAGCTTACGGGCACTTCCAGGTAGCGCGCGCCGCGCTTCAAGAGCCGCGCCGTGACCTCGGGGCAGAAGTCAAAACCGTCAGCCTCTAAATTTATCTTCCCCAGCCACTCGCGGCGAAAGGCCTTGTAGCAAGTGGCCTCGTCGCTTATGGGAGTGAGGTAGAGCAAGCTGGCGGTCATCGCCAGGATACGATTGGCGAGCAAGTGAGAAAAAGACATCCCTTTCATCTTTCCCTTGAAGCGCGAGCCGTAAACCATATCTGCTTCGTTATCCAGCAAGGGCTTGACGATACGCGGCAAATCGGCGGGGCGGTATTCATAATCGCCGTCCTGGATAACGACTACCTCCCCCTTCGCCCTTGGCAGGGCCTTGCGGATTGAATACCCCTTGCCGCGCCGCGTCTTGTTCCTGATCATCTCGACTTTACGCCGCGAAATGCGACGCACGATGCACGATGTACCGTCCGTGCTCCCATCATCAACGAGGATCACCTGCGTCTTCAGGCGCAGTTTGAATATGTCGCGCACCACTTTGCCGATGGTTGGGGCTTCATTATGCGCAGGTATTATTATGGTAATCTTGGGCATCATAAACTCCCCAGCCTTCGGCTGGTGGGGGCCCCCCAGGGCCGCCCCAACCCCACAAACGTGTATATAGGGAGAGCACACCGCTGAACTACCATCACCACGACAAAAGT
>CBDVCL010000247.1:0-4420 GCA_965372475.1 uncultured bacterium
AACGCGCAGAAACTGCGTGATCAAGCGCGGCGCAAGAGACTCGACTTCATGGACGTGCGCCTTGAGCTGGGGCACAGCCTGTCCATCCTGCTCCAGGACCGCAAGCTGCAGCGGCTCGCGCGCCACGAAGGGCTGGGTGGAGGCGTGCGCGTGCTTCAGCACGGCGCTTGGGGATTTGCCTGCGTAGACAGCATCGATTACGCTGATCTCGAGCTCGGCCTGGAGAATGCCGTGAAGATGGCCCGCGCCAGCGCGCGCGGCAAGAGGGAGAAGGCGGTCCTGGCGAGGTATGCGGGGATAGAGGACACCGTCTGCTCGGATTTCAGGGAGGACCCGGATCGGGTGCCGCTGGAGGAGAAGGTGAATAAACTACGCCTCTTTGAGCGCGAGGCCCTCGGCGAGGGCAAGGGCAAGCTGGCCAACACCGTGATCAGTTATGGCGAGAGTCGTGGCCGGGGTATCCTCTGCAATACGCGCGGCGCGCTGATAGACAGGACAGGGGTGGCGGTGGTCGCCTCTTGCAGTATCACTGCCCGGCGGGGGAGCCTGCGGCAGAGCAGCTACGTGGTCAAGCAGGGCCGGTGCGGCTTCGAGCTTATCCGGAAGATAAAGCCGAAGGACTTCAGCCGCCAGGCGGCGCGCGAGGCGGTGGATCTCCTCGGTGCCAAGCCGCCGCCGGCGGGGAAAATGACCGTGGTCATGGACCCCTCGGTGGTGGGCCTCTTCGTGCACGAGGCGCTCGGGCACAACGCCGAGGCCGACGCGGTGGTCAGCGGCGAGTCCATCCTCGCGGGCAAGGTGGGGGAGCGGATAGCGGCGCGGCAGGTGAGCGTGATAGATGATTCCACTATCCCGGGCGCCGCCGGCTCTTTTATCTATGATGCCGAAGGGGTGCGCGGCGGCAAGCGGCATATAATAAGGAACGGCAGATTGGTCGGCTTCATGCACAGCCTGGAGTCAGCGGGGAAGCTGGGCATGAAGCCGAACGGCAGCGCTCGCGCCCAGGGATATGACTACCGTCCCATCGTGCGCATGAGCAATACCTACATGCTGCCGGGAAAGACGAAGCTGGCACAACTGCTGGCCGGAGTAGAGGAGGGCGTACTGCTCAAGGGCAAGAGGTGGGGTTACGTGATGGTCGAGGGAGGTGATTTCACCTGTTACGCGGGAGCGGGACAGCGGATCCACAAGGGAGAGCTGAAGGAGATGCTGCGCGATGTTGCCGTGTCAGGTTCGACCTTGGATGCCCTGAGGATGATAGACTGCCTCTCCGACGATTTCTCCACTGGCATGAGCGGCAACTGCGGCAAGGACGGCCAAAGCGCGCCGGTGACGGGCGGCGGGCCGTATGTGCGGATTAAGGAACTAGTCGTAGGGGGAAGAAAGTAGTGGCGCCCCGGAGTTTACCCGCCATAGCCCTTCGGGGCTGAGCCCCTCAGGGGCGAAGTCCCTCGGCGACGGCGGGCGGGCGCCATCCTCCTTCGCTAAAGCTACGGCGGACATGCCGCGCCCAACTCCTCACGCCGTAGCCCCCCCGTCTGCTTGTCAGCAGACAAGCGGGGGGGCGAAGGTGGAAAGGGCGCGGGTGAGCTTGGAAGTCAGAAGTCGGAGGTCGGAAGCCGGAAGCAGGCAAGTTATTGGGTTGTACGGTCACAAGCTCCATAGAACCATACAACTATATAACCCAGCATTCGAGACAATGAGGTGGTTGGTGGGAGGAAGTAAGGGGCGAAATTGGTATTGAGTATTGTGTATCGCGAAGCGACAAGCTCTGCTTAGCGCGAAGCGACACGAACCGCTCCTGTAATGCGTTGCAAGTATTGAGTATCGCGAAGCGACAGGAGCCGAGTTTGTGTTTCAGAGCGGCTATCGCGTAGCGACACGGGCCGCTCCTGTAATGCGTTGCAAGTATTGAGTGCGCCTGTAGAAAGACTCAATACCCAATACCCACGACCCAATACTAAAATGATGATTAGCCTCGAAAACTTAGCCCAAGCAGCATTAGACGGCGCGAAAAAAGCGGGAGCGGAATACGCCCTCGCCTCGGCGTCACAGGGCGAGAGCACTGGCGTGGAGATCCGCAAGAACTCTATTTACACCTCGGACTATTCGCTGGACTCAGGCCTGAGGCTGAGGGCGATTTACCGTGGCGGCACCGGGTACGTCAGCGGCAACCCGCGCAGCGCCTCAGAGGCAATGGAGCTCGGCCGGCGCGGCGCGGCGCTCGCGCGTCAGAGCCAGCGAGATAGGGACTTCCATTCCCTGCCGCGGCCGGGCGCGAAGCGGCGGCAACCGCGCGGCATGTATGATCCCTCCCTGCTTAAGATGGGCGCGGCGGATTTCGTGCGCGTGGCCCAGAGGGTGATCGAGGAAGCGCGGCAGGTGGACGCGAAGATGGTTATCTCGTCCGGAGGGGTTGGCCGCTATTATAGCGAAGGTGTGCTGATCACATCCACGGGAGTATGCGTGGCCGAGAAGTGGACCTCTGCCGGCATGGGGTTGATGGCGGTACTGCGCCGCGGCGGCGACACCGGGTATTTTTGGGAAGGCAGCAGCGGCAGGCGGCGGCGCGACCTGCGCTGGCGGGGATTAGGGCGCAGGGCGGCGAGGAAGGCCTGTTCCTATATCGGCGCGAAACAGGTAAAGACAGGAAAGGTGGACCTTGTGCTGGCGCCGCATGCGGCACAGGAGATGGCGTCTTCCCTCTGCTACGCGGCCAACGCCGAGGACATACAGAGAAACCGCAACTACCTCGTCGGCCGCCTGGGGAAGAGAGTCGCATCGCGGGCGATAACGATCATCGACGACCCTTTCCTCCCCGGCGCCTACGGCTCCGGCACCTACGATGGCGAGGGAACCGCGCATCGTCGCATCGTGGTGGTCAAGAACGGCGTTCTCAAGTCGTTCCTGCATAACTCTTATACCGCCGGCAAGGCGGGCTGCCGCAGCACCGGTCACGCCAGCGCGCTAGGCATGGGCATAGGCCCGACGAATATCGTGCTGAGCAGGGGAAAGGTCAGCCAACGGCAGATGATAGAGTCCGTGCAAGAGGGCATCTACATCGAGATGGGCGGCGTCGACCCCAATCCCGCCAGCGGGGACATATCGGCTACGATAGATTTCGGTTTCCGCATTGAGAAGGGCAAGCTGACGCATCCGATCAAGAACGCGGTGGTAGGCACTACCGTCTTCGAGTTCCTCGAAGGTATCGACGCCGTATCCAGCGACGTGAAAGTGGAAGCAGGTCTGCCGATGCCGGGCCTGTGTTGCCGAAACGTTCTCGTCGCGGGAGGGGAGTAACTATTTGTCGCTGGTGTGTCTCGCGAAATCCCTTGTGAACAGTAAAATTTAACTATATAATCAACCGATGCCGGAGAATCCATTGATGAGTCTCGCCTATGCCCTGAGTCGGGGCGTGATAAACGTGATGACTTTTCTCGCCAACCGCCTGCCGCGGCGCATCGTGCTTGGCATGGGAGTCGGCTTCGGCAGCCTGGTCCGCTGCCTGGTGCCGCGTCACCGCCGCATCGCCATGGAAAACCTGAGGCAGGCCTTCAAGGGGGAAAAGGACGAGCGAGAGCTGAAGAGGATCCTGCGCAGCGTCTACAGGCACTGGGGGCGAACGGGCATGGAGACGGTACGCCTGAAGCGCGTAACCAAGTGCGGCCTGGACGCGCCGGTCTCAGTAGAGGGGCTGGAGCATCTGGAAAAGGCATGCCGGGGAGGCAGGGGCGTGGTCTTGGCCCTCGCTCATATCGGTTGCTTCACGCTAACAGGCTGCAAGCTGGTAACCGAGGGGTATAAGCTCGCCTGGATCATAAGGATGGCACGGGACAAGAATCTGCTGGGATGGCTGGAAGCACTGCTGCGGGGTGCAGGAGTGGACCGGGTGTTTGACAGCGACCGTAGCGAGGCCGTGCGGCGCTCCGTGGCCATTCTGCGTGGCGGCGGCGTATTGGCGGTGATGGTCGACCAGAACACGGGCGGTGGTATATTCGTGGATTTCTTCGGGCGCAAAGCTGCTACCGCCATCGGCGCCGCAACCCTGGCACGGCGTTGCGGCGTGGAACTGGTGCCGGCATTCATCCGCTGGCAGGACGGAGCGAAGCATCACCTTGTGATAGAAGAGCCGTTGAAGACTGATGCCGAAGATAATGACAGTGCCGTTGCCGACTTGACGGCCAAGGTCACCGCGCGGGTAGAAGAATGGGCGCGGAGCTATCCCGAGCAGTGGTTGTGGCTGCATCGGCGGTGGAAGGCGAGGCCGGAGGGGGAGGAAAGTGAGTAAGGAGGTGGGAAGCGGGATTTGGGAAGTGGGAAGCCGGATATGAAGTGGGGTACGCGGGACAAGGGGGCAAAGGTGCAAGGGGCAGGCGAACGACTAACGACGAACGACTAACGACAGTATGAAGATAGCGAT
>CBDVCL010000248.1:0-4401 GCA_965372475.1 uncultured bacterium
CCATACAAGAAGTAGCGTAGCAACCCTTTGCTCGCCGGGGGCGAGCGCAAGAGTTCCCACCTCTGTGATAGTAGAACCATACAACCCTACGATCATACAACTCGACTACCCACGATAACGAGATGGCCCCGCCCAAGACCGCCACGCTCATCCTATCACTGTTCCTTCTCACCAGCGGATTACGCGCCGACCCTACCGCCGGCGCTCCTTCGCCGGGCGAGAGCGTCCTCATAATCTACACCAACGTCACCGGCTACAACGTCACGCTCAGGGATGCCTTCGTCACCGCGCTCACCAATATCGTCCCTCCCGCCACAAGAAGAAATCTAATGTGCGGGGCTCTGTTGCTCTAGCTGCTCTGCGACCCGCGACGCGGGTCGCTTGGAACTGCGTGAAGATACTGCTGCGGCAGGCGGGGATGGGGCATACTGAAATACGCTTCGCCTGGGGCGCGCACCTGCTTCTCTTAGAAGCTGTCGAAGAACGCAATAAACACCAGCAGCCCGGCAGAGATAAAGGATAATACGAGTCTTCTGCGCCTTCTCTCCCAACTCTCTGCCAGCACTTGCTTGATAGTATGTCGCTTGCTGAAAAGCCACTGTATTGCCACCCCCGAGGAAAGCATCAATACAGGCATGAATTGAATCCGGTAACGGGTCTTCGCATGAAAAAAGAGGAACAGTAACAGATTATACAAGAGAAATATCAAGATCAGCTGCAGCCAACTGCCCCGCATAAACCGGAGCATGAAGAGCCCCAGAACTCCGGCAATTATGAGCAAGCCATAGAACAGGTAGCTGTACCCCCTTAGAAGGTTGGCGATAAACGCGCTGCTTGAACTGTATGCCCAGCGGGATCCATAAAGTAACTGGGACGTAAAAAATGAATCATGCCCTAATAGGCGAAAATACTGCTTGCCGAGTTGATTCGCCGCTATCCGGCTTACTCCTTTTGTTGATACGAGCCTCGCCATCTTTGCTCGGTATACCCGATGGCGTTGGTCGATACTGTCGCCGCTTAGTTTGTACTGATCAATAGCGTCGCCGGTAAGGTCATTTCTGTGATCTACCAGCTCTCGGTCAGTCAAGCCTAGCCAAAGGTTGATCACCAGATTATCAGCAAGCATATAGCTGCCATACTCTCGGTGGTTCTTGACCATCGTCGGCAACAACATTAGCAGGACTACCAGGCAGATGATACCTGGACCTGCTAACCGTTGTCGTCCAGCCGGACAGTTCCGCGCTAGATACACCAGCATCACTGGGAAGAACAGCAGCAGGAGTGATTTTGTCAACAAGGCCAAACCGATCAAGAATCCCGTGCCGATATTCGCGCTAATCCGAGTCGGGTAGGATATTAGCAACCACAGAGCAACTGAAAACAGAAAGAGATGCGCTATTTCCGGCCAAAGATAATGGGAGAACGCGATAAAGTTAGGATAACAAAGGAACATGGCCAGCGTTACCTTGGCAGCAAGGGAGGAGTCGGTGAGCTTCCTGGTAATCTCGTGCCAGCACAAGCCAGCAACCAACAGCATCATTATCTGGATTGCCTGCACGAAGATCTCTTTCGCTCCCAGCCATCTAAAGAGGACGCTGAGGAACCCGGTATAAAGCGGCGGCCAGAATGGATACCTTGTTGCCGCGGCGGCCGGGTCATTGATGATAAGGTTTGCGCTTAGATAATATGCCGCTTCATCCCCTACCAGCCTTTTCGGATGAGGGTAGTGATAAAGCAGGAGGAACAGCAGGTTCAAAACCAGCCCCACAGCTACGATCATGCATATCTGCTTCAGGTTTCTATTCATGGTATAGGGCATCACGCGATGACGCGATAAAGAAACTCCACGAGCTTCCTCATGGCAGAGCTAGTATACATTATCTGGCAAATGGGGGCAGTAAGGAAAGGAAGGGCGGGTAACGGCGAGCACGGATAATCGAAAAGGACGAGAATCGAGATTCGAAAGTGGACCGCAATCGAGATTCTCGCACCTTATCCAATCTCGAATATCGAATCTCGATTGCTCTGCGCCGCCAAAGGCGGCGCTGGGGCAGGTCAGTATTTGCCCTCTGGGATCTCGTTGAGCATCAGCGATGTTGTGCCCTTTGCGACCAGTGCGCCAAAAGGGGGAGGCCAGCGATGGCTTCTCCCGCTTTCTTCTTCCCCTCTCTCCAGCGCGCTTGACAGTGGGTGGTGGCGTGTGGTAGGGTGCGGTGTCGCCGAAGCAATAGGTTGCAGGGCTACAAGGTTGCAAGGTAACAAGAGGAGGCCAGGAGCAGTGGCAAGCAAGGAGAAAGCCAAAAAGAGGACATTCGCTGATCAAGCGCCCTTGCTACCTTGCGTCCTTGCGACCTTGCTACTCCTCGGTGCCTCGGGCATAGCCCACGCCGCGACCGCTCAAGAATACTACGCCGCGGGGGAGAAGCTATTCAAGGCTGGCGACTACGCCAAGGCAGTGCAGTATCTCAACGCCGCCGTCAAGCTCGACCCCAAGCACAAGAACGCCTATTACCTGCTGGGCAACGCCTATCACAGGCAGGGCAGCAGCGCGGCGGCGATAACCGCCATCAAGGCCTCCCTGCGCCTTGACCAGGGCAATACCCAGGTGCAGGCATTTCTCTCCCGCCTCCAGGGCGCGGCCCCGGGGGGCAAAGCGAAGCCCGCCGCCAAACACCCGCCCGGCAGCGTTGTTATCTTCGACGACAGGTATCCCCTCGGCGTGACGGAGACACTCAACGAGGTGGCCACCAAGGTCGAGCTGTGGCAGAAGGACGCCGCCTTCGGGCGTGCCTGCTTGCGCTACCGCGGCGATGTCGAGTATAAGGTGGAGGCGCGTGGCGAGCTACAGGCCAAGGGCATCGGCTCGACGATAAACTGGTTCAGGGCCTGGGGGGCGAGCGGCGCCAAGCCGGGCGACCTGGCGCCCTTCCGCGAGAAAGGGGCTCTCGTCTTCTGGATAAGGGGCAAGAACGGCGGGGAGTACTTTACTCTGGCATTGGCCAGTACGCCCGAGAAGGATATCGTCGACAAAAAGTACGGCGGCGACTCCCGGTTCAGGACTTATCGTAGCATCAATAGCTATGTCCATGTCAGCACGCGGTGGCAGAAGGTGATAATCCCCCTTGCCGATTTTTCCGAGAAGGGCCGCCTGTGGGGCAGCCGCGGCCGGGGCAGGGGCCGTACTCACATCGAGGACATGGACTGGACGCGCATCGAGCAACTGGCCTGGGGAATAGACGCGGTATACGCCGATGAATATGAGATATACCTGGACGAGATAGCCATCGTGCCCGAGTACGACACGGCGGAGTATGAGCGTTTGAAGCGGACCGCTAAGATCAGCCGCGAGGAAACGGCCCTGGACGGGGAGGGAAACCTGGTGATCTTCGACGAGTATCCCAGGGGGGCGTACAGGGGCGCGGACCATGTCCGCTTTATGCTGGACGAGACCACCGCCAAGGTCGGCAAGATGTCCTTCCAGTACGTGATGACCCCGAAGGGGGGCTGGACGTGGATCGGCATCGACCATCTCGATTTCACTCCCTATTACGAGCGAGGGCACCTTGAGTTCTGGGTCAAGGGCAAGAACGGCGATGAGAAGTTCGCGGTGCGCTTCGTGGGCGTTAGTAATGAAGGCTGGCCTGTCTATACTACGCTGAATGTGGCCTCTTACGTCACCGTGAGCGGCAAGTGGCGCAAGGTGAGGATCCCGCTCGCGGATTTCCCGAATGGAAGCTGGGGCTCAGTCGCGCAATTCGCGGTGGTGGCGGGTCCGTGCAAGGAGCAGGAACTGACCTTTTGGCTGGATGATATAAAGGTAACGACGAAGTAGGAAGCCCCGCCTGAGAAAACGCCTGCTGATATTTCCGCCTATTCACGTTTATGCTATCTCGCTCCGGGCAACGTAAAGGGTTTATCATTCCGCTGGTTTCCGGTGAGTTTGAGAGTTAGTCGTTTCCCGATACTCACCTCCCCATGGAACGTATTGTTGAGAAGGGTAATGCTCTTCGCCTTGCTAATGTGCAACGGAGCGTGGAAGGTGCAGTCCTCGATGTGAATACTCTGAATACGGGTAGAATCAAACGGCCCTTTGCCGTCACTCTTGAAGATCATGCCCTCGCCACGACCTATTCGGAACTCGCTGCCTGTGATCCGTATGAATTCGGGCCCCGGGCCCTCCACGTTCTTGGATCTGCCAAAGAAACCGTAGGCCACATTGTGGCAGGTGAAGACGCAGTCCTCAACGGTCAGTGAGGTCTGCATACGGATGCTGAAGACCGCCGTGCAGTTCTTCATCGTGGTGTCGGGGTTGGCGGCCTCCCTGGACCAGACACAAAGTTTCTTTTGCAAGCCCTTGATAGGCGTCTTGAGGGTGATGGTGACTCGTGGGCAGTAGCGTCC
>CBDVCL010000249.1:0-4385 GCA_965372475.1 uncultured bacterium
TTTCCCTCTTCACTCCTTAACTTCCCGTTTCCCGCATCCCGCCTCCCTCTTCCCGCATCCTTATCCATCAACATCCGCCTCACCATATCCAACGCCATCTGCGAGCTTCTCAAGCGCACGCTCTCCCGCTCCCCGCCGAAATGGAACCTGGCGCATCCCTTCTTCCCTCCCCGCTTTGCCACGCATATGAATACCGTCCCTACTGGCTTTTCATTCGTGCCGCCGCCCGGACCCGCTATTCCCGTGATGGCGACGCCGACGCCGCAGTCCAGCTTCTCGAGCACGCCGACTGCCATATGCTCGGCCACTTCAGCGCTCACGGCGCCGTGTTTCTCCAGTGTCTCAGCGCCGACATTTAACGTCTCCTTTTTCACGTCGTCGTGGTAGGCGATCACGCCACCGAGGAAATACGCCGAACTGCCCGCTACGGAGCTGAGCCTGGATCCCAGCAGGCCGCCGGTACAAGATTCAGCGACACCTATGGTCATGCCGCGCGAGACGAGCGCTTCTCCTACCATTTGCTCAAGGCCTTGCCCGTCTTGCCCGTAAACGTAGTCCCCAAGCCTCTCCCTTATCTGCTTCGCCAGCGCTTCGATGAGTTCCTCGGCTTCATCGGCATCCTTCCCCTGCGCCGTAATGCGCAAGTCCACTCCCTGCGCGTGGGCCGTCACCGAGAGCACGGGATTCCCCTCGACACGGAATAGGTCTTCTATCTTTTCACACAGCAAGGACTCCGGCATGCCGCAAGTATGCAGGGTGTGCCAGCGTCTTGCGGCGCCCCGATGCCCCTTTTCTCTCAGCAGGGCTTTCAGGGCTGCCTGGGTCATCGGCGCGAGTTCTGCGGGAGGGCCCGGCAGGGCGACAAAGAACGTGTCATCCTTCTCGATGATCAGCCCCGGGGCTGTGCCCCGCGTGTTCTCTATTATCGCTCCGCCTTCGGGCACCATCGCTTGGCTCAGGTTTGAGGCCGGCATCGCTATGCCGCGCTGCCGGAAACGTTCCCTGATCGTGCGCTCGGCGATATCATTGATCACGAGGCGCTTGCCGCAGGTTTTTGCCAGCACCTGCCTGGTCAGGTCATCGGCCGTGGGACCGAGCCCACCCGTGAGGATCACGAGCTGGGCGCGTCTGCCGCCGTCCTTGATGGCCTCCGCTATCTCCCTTTCGTCATCCCGCACAAGCGTGACGCCGATCACCTCGGCTCCTTCCGGCGTCAGCTCTTCTATCAGGTAATCGGCGTTGCTGTTCCGCCTCGCACCGTTGAGCAATTCATTGCCGATGTTGATGATTATCGTCTTCATTCTTTAAGCAGCCACTAAGGACACTAACTTCCACTAAAAAAAAGAAAAAACAGGACTTCTTCCCCTTTTTCTTTTTCCTTTCGACTTTCCCCTTTTTCCTTCTTGATCCATCCCTTTTCTTAGTGGTTCTTCGCGGCTAACTCCCTGCAGTTTCTACCTCCATCACCTTCTCGTCTATATCGAAATTGGCGTAGGTGTTCTGAACGTCGTCGTGTTCCTCCAATTCGTCCATCAGCTTGAGCATCTGTTCGGCTTCTTTCCCCTCCAGCCGGGTGGTGTTCTTTGGCGCCATGGTTATCTCGGACATGCGCGGCGTGATCCCCTTAGCCGTGAGCGCCTTCTTCAGGCGTTCGTAGCTTTGGAAATCACAGGTGATGGTAAAGGCCTCTTCGCCGGTCTCGATGTCCTCGGCGCCATTGTCCGCGGCGAACTCGAGCAGTTCGTCCTCCCCCATCGCCTCGCGTTCTATCTCTATGTACCCGCGCGGCTGAAAAAGCCAAGCCGTACATCCGATCGCGCCCAGCTTGCCGTTGCGCTTGGTGAGGATAGAGCGGATATTGGCGGTGGTGCGATTACGGCTGTCCGTGAGAACATCTATATACAAGGCCGTGCCCCCCGGCCCGTATCCCTCGTAGAATATCTGTTCGTAGTTCACCCCCTCCAGTTCTCCCGTGCCTCGCTTGATGGCCTTTTCTATTGTGTCCGCGGGCATGTTGACGCTCTTGGCCTTGTCGACGAGGCCGCGCAGTGTGGTGTTCTCGTCCGTGTTGCCGCCCCCGGTCTTCGCGGCCACGGTCAGGCCGCGGATCAGCTTGGAGAAGAGCTTGCCGCGGCGCGCGTCCACCAGCGCCTTCTTGTGCTTTATAGAATGCCATTTCGAATGCCCGGACATATTCGTCTCCTTGGTTAAAACAAATGCCGCCCATTTATTGTAAGTAAATGGCCGGCATAAGACAAGGGAATTGTGAGTGGTGAGTGGCTTTACGAACCACAATAACGCATTACCTAATATAGCGCGCCGCAACAGAAGGCGAATGTCATATTCATGCCGTCCAAATCATTGGCGACTGCCACGGGGTTGATCTCTATGCGGGGCTCGAGCAGGATATCCATGGAGCCGGCGGCTATCTCGAAGCTGGGGCCCAGAACCAGGCCGAAGGCGATGCGGTGCGCGCCCTCCCAGTTCTTTATACCCCAGGATTTCTTGTCCTCCCATCTCGTTTCGTCGACGACGACACCGTTGTGTATGATATCCGTCTCGTCTATTTCCTCCATCGTCACTGTACCACCGGTGGCGAAACCAATGAACAAACCGCCGTTGAGGAAGATGGCTACATCGCCGCCCTTCATGGCATAATTGCAGAGAATGGGCATTTCAAAGTAGTTGAAGCTATAGGTCCAGGCCGCGTAGTCCCTGTATTCGGACTCGTAGCCTCCCCACCCCCAGTCGTGGCGCACCTTCTGGTTCTCTTCGAAGGCAAACCCCTTCTTGACATAGCCCGGCTCCACCTGCAGGCAGAGCTTCTCGGAAACACGGTACCTCAGCACAGCAGCGAATCCCATGGCGATGACGGAGCCGGCGCTGACGGAATAATCTATCAACTCCTGATCAGGCATCTCCGGCCCGGGGTCGTTCATCTGAATGGAAGAACGCGAAATACCGATGAGGAACTTGCCGCCGTAGCGTATCTTGCGGCCGTGCGGCACCGCGACAGGACTCCCTATTTCTTCACCGCTAATCGCGGCCGCCGCGCCGGCGGAAAGCTCGCCGCCTACGGTGGAGCGGCTAAGCGGGGCGCCCGCCGCGCCGTCGCCAAGCTGTGCACGCGTCTTCGCCTGCAACCCCTGCAGGTCTGCGTCGCCGGGATTAAGCTTCAAAGCATAGTCGAGATAGGTCAAGGCGTTTTGATAGTCCCCTTGCTCGTAGTAGCAGGAGCCGATGCCCTTGTAGGCGCGCCACATTTTCTCATCAAGCTTAGCCGCGTAGGTATAGTACTTCAGGGCTCCCGCGTAGTCGTTCTTGTTGAAGAGGGAGTCACCGTAGTTGAGGTAGTCCATGGCCGAGCCGGCATGGAGCGCCGCGCCGATAAAGAAAACGGCCAGCAAGCTGGCCATTTTGGAAGTAGTTGCGAGCGTCTCTTGCTTCATATCACGGCGCCTAGAATATCCAACCGATCCCTCCGTGGTAGGAAGTCGCCTTCCCACTCATAACGTCCGAGTCGTAGACGGAGGTGAATCCCTTGCCATAGCGACCGTCAAGTATAAAGCGGCCAAACTCCAGGCTCAAACCGACTAGCAATCCCATATCCATAGCCGCCAGGCCCTCTGAAGAGGTCGCGGTGGGTACAATGGTCGTGACCCCACTGCTATCCGTTATCTTAATATCCGCCGCAGTTGAGGAACCGATCTTGAAGCCAAGATATGGACCTATCAAGAATACCGGCCGGAATCCGCCAGCCGAGGGTGAAGCGCCAAACAGGATCGGCAGTTCGAGGTAGTTAGCGATAACCGCAAAATAGCTATAGTATTCATAGAGCGAAAACAACGGATCGGTTAAGGTATAGGCTCCGACCCACGCTTTCTTGGCGAAGCCGGGCTCAACCTGTAACGAGAGCTTATCGCTGAGACGATAACGGACAATAGCGGCGATGCCAGCACCGGCGCCGATCGAAGCCGAGGTGGTTGCCGCAGAAGAAAGCGAGCCATCCAGCTCAACGCCGACCAGGCTTCCCGAGCCGCCGAGACGGAAACCATAGACCAGTTTCTTGAAGGAATCGTCGGAGCCTCCCATCTCTTCTCCGCTCACGTCGCTGACCCCGCCGTCTGGTGCTACTGCGGTATCGATGCCCAGCTTCGCCTCGATCTCGACCTTGAGCGCCTCCGTCTCCCCCTCGCCCGGGTTCAGCTTGAGAGCGTGCTTCGCATAGCGCAAGGCCTTCTCATAGTCTTCCTGCTGGTTATAGCAGGCGGCGATGCCTTTGTAGGCCTGCCACATCCCCTTGTCCAGCTTGGCCGCGTGGACGTAGTATTTCATGGCGTTCGCGTAGTCGGTACACTCGCCGTCGATCCGGATGACGGGGAGGT
>CBDVCL010000250.1:0-4354 GCA_965372475.1 uncultured bacterium
CAATATCCAGGTCCTTGACCATCAAGCGATCGCCAAAGGGGATTATCAGGAAGGCCATGAAGCAGCCGAGGAAGATGATACCGGGACTGATGAGGTGAAGGATATAATCGGCTTTCCTCGGCACGATATCCTCCTTCAGCAGTATCTTGATGGCGTCGGCGATCGGTTGTAGAACACCGTGCGGCCCCACGCGCATCGGCCCGTAGCGGTGCTGGATATGCCCGGCAACCTTGCGCTCCAGGTAGACGAGGAAGAGACAGAGCACGAGCATAAAGATCAGCACTACCACACAAACCACGAGCATGCCCAGGCCGCTTACCAGGGCCGGCGGCAATGCGAACCTCTCGCCCAGCGCGGCCCAGTAGTCGTAGGCTGTTGCGAAGATCTTGTATAGCATTTGTAATTGTCACGTGTCCCGGGTCACGTGTCTCGCGTCCTCATCCCCAAAGCGACTCGTGACACGCGACGAGCGACGCGCGACCTACCTATCGACATCACCTAAGCTAATATCAACACTCCCAATGATGGCAACAACGTCCGCGATCTTGCAGCCAACCAGTATCTTTTCCAATAACTGAAGATTCGAAAAGGACGGCGAACGTATCTTCAGCCGGTAGGGGTTCACGCCGCCATCTGATACGATATAACAGCCGTGCTCACCGCGCGAGCCGGCGACGCGACCGTACCACTCCCCCCGGGGAAGCTTCACCCGCATCGGCACCTTTACCCGTATTTCCCCCGCCGGTAGTTTCTCTATCCCCTGCTCGATTATGCGCGTGGACTCATACATCTCTTTCATGCGAATCGTATAACGGTCCAGGCAGTCTCCCCTCTCTCCCGTTGGCACCT
This sequence comes from uncultured bacterium, assembly GCA_965372475.1. Classification (GTDB taxonomy): domain Bacteria; phylum Oederibacteriota; class JAUXIB01; order JAUXIB01; family JAUXIB01; genus CBDVCL01. The sequence goes on from CBDVCL010000250.1 coordinate 850, forward strand.
CGAACTTCACCTGCTCATACGCGCAATAGGGCTCATTGATGCGCAGGTCGAATTTCACTCCCGAGGCTCTCATGTTCGGGCCCGTGAAGCCCCAAGAGACGGCATCCGATCGAGAGACAACGCCCGTGCCGCGCAGGCGATCGATGAAGATGGCATTGGTAGAGAGCAAGCGGTCATATTCCACGAGACGGGGGCGGAACCACTTGACGAACTCCAGGGCCCTGTCCGTCCAGCCCTTCGGCAGGTCGCGGTAGACCCCGCCGATACGAAAGTAGTGGTATAACAGGCGCTGGCCCGATAATTCATCGAGAAGATCCAGGATCAGTTCCCGTTCCCTGAAAGCATAGGTGATGGGGGTGATCGCCCCCAGGTCCACGCCAAAAGTGCCGATAAACAAGAGATGGCTGGCGATGCGGTTGAGCTCCATGGTGATGATGCGGATGAATTGCGCCCGCTCGGGCACCTCCACGCCCAGTATCTTCTCCACCGGCAGGATGTAGGCCATCTCGTTGGTCAGGGCGGAAGGATAGTCCGTCCTGTCCAGCATCACCACGAACTTGATATAGTTACTGCTTTCGGCGATCTTCTCCATGCCCCGGTGCAGGTAGCCGATATCGGGCTCCGCCTTGAGCACCACCTCGCCGTCTATCTCCAGGCCCAGGCGCAACACACCGTGCGTGCTGGGGTGCTGGGGACCCATGTTTAGGTACATTGTCTCTGTCTTTACGGGCATATCTTGAGTCGTTGCTAGTCCTTCGAGTGCCCTCAGGACCCTTCCCGCCCTGAGCGAGCGAAGCGAGTCGAAGGGTTGCTCGTTCCTCGTTGCTCGTGCCTCATCAGAATCGAGCGACGAGCGACGGCGGGAACAACGAGCGACTACCTACTTGTTCAACTTTTGAAACCTATTCGCCTTCGCGTTACTATCAACATCCTTGCGCAAGGGGTGGTCATCCCATCCCTCGGGCAGAAGAATACGCTTAAGCTCCCGGTGCCCCGAAACCGTGACGCCGAACATGTCATACAGTTCCCGCTCGTGCCACTCAGCCGTGCGCCAGATATCGCCTACCGTAGGGACATCCTCCTTCTCGCGCTTGATGTCCAGCTTTAGTGTCAAGCCGCCGCCGTCGTCGGTGCGCGAGAGACGGTAGACTATTTCGATACGGGGCTCGGCCGCGGGGGCATCGCCCTCCGCGGGCTTTCCCAGGTAATCGACGGCGGTCAAAAAGCTGAGCTGATCGAACCCCATCTCGTCCCGCAGAAAGCGACAGGCATCTACGAGAACGCTCTTCTCAAGCTCGAAGCAAGGCGCTTTCTCGTCATGCACCACGCCCTCGGCGAAGATGGCCTCTTTGACCTTTCCCTTGAACTTGTCTGTAAATCTTTTCGCATCCATGTTCTTCATCCAACACACCCGCCCATTGGGCGGTGGCGCCCGCGGAGGGACGCCACTACTGCACTTTTCGCCTCTCGCTTCTCACTTCCGCCTTTTTCCTTTTCACTTTTTCCTTTTTACTTCCTTACTCTTACTTCTGACTTCCCCTTAGCTTCTCGATAATACGTATGGTCGGCCTATCCTTCTTTATCAGCTCCTGCAGCTGTAGGATCCCGTGCATCAAGGTCTCGGGTCGGGGCGGGCAACCGGGGATGTATACGTCGACGGGGATTATCTTGTCCACTCCCATCAGCACCGAGTAGGAATTATAGAAGATACCGCCGCTGTTCGCGCACGAGCCCATGGAAAGCACCCATTTCGGCTCCGGCATCTGTTCATAAAGCCTTTTCACCCGCTCGGCCATCTTCAGCGTAACCGTACCCGCGACCATCATCACGTCCGATTGGCGGGGGCTGGGGCGCGGCATCACGCCGTAGCGCTCAAAGTCGTACCTGGTAAGATATGCCGACATCATCTCCAGCGCACAACAGGCCAAGCCGAAGGTCATCGGCCAGAGCGAGGAGCGCCGCGCCCAATTTATTATGAAATCAGACGTGGTAAGGATGATGTTCTGCTCTGCGTTCTTCTTGTCTGTCATGTTCCTCATTGTCTAATCATTACGAGCGACTAGCGACGCTTGTCCGCCATAGCCTTGGCGACGGCGGAAGCAACGAGCAACCCTTCGACTCGCTTCGCTCGCTCAGGGCGGGAAGGGCCCCGAGGGGAATCGAAGGGCTGCCGACAACCTCATTACCACCACTTCAACGCCCCCTTACGCCACGCATATGCCAGCCCAACGATGAGTATGGCGAGAAAGATGACCATCTCTACGAAAGCGAACAGGGGAAGCCGCTTGAAGACCACGGCCCAGGGGTAGATGAATATCGTCTCCACGTCGAAGATCACGAAGAGAAGCGCGAAAGTATAATACCTGATGTTGAAACGCACCCAGGAGCCCCCGCGCGGCAGTTCACCGCACTCGTAGGTCTCCTGTTTTACCGGCGATGGAGCGCTCGGCCGCAAGAGCGCCGCGATGATCAGAGTAGCAGCGATAAAGGCAGCGCCGACAACAAAGAAGATCGCTACCTGGGCGAATTCCGTCGGCATTCAAGCTCCTGTGTCTCTAGTACCCCACTGCAACTGACAAAAAGTCGCGTAATCATACCAACTCAACGCTTGACTGTCAACAGCATTTAGGAGTATAGCGCGGTCAATCTTGGGGCATTTTTCGCCAAACCGCAGATTACGCAGATTGCCTAAATGCCTGCATCCTGAAGCATCAGCGTAATCCGCGGGGAGCCAGACAATCCTGCTATAGCTTCATCCGCGTAATCAGCGTTTCTTCCTCCTCACCAGCAGTTTCGATATCCATATCGTCGCTTCGTAAAGGACGGCGAGCGGCACGACCAGGCTTATCATCGTTACCGGGTCGGGGGGCGTTATCATCGCCGACAAGATGCAGATGCCCACGATGGCGTGCTTGCGGTAGCGCGCCAGTGTCCGCACTTCAATCAGCCCAAAGTAAGCGAGGATGACAAGCAGCAAGGGAAGTTCAAAGGCGAGCGCGAATGCGGTGATCAACTTAAGCGAAAAGCTGATGTAATAGCCGATAGTCCATTCCGGGCTCACGCCAAGCGAAAGGCTGAACTTCATGAGGAAACCGAGGGCAAGGGGCAATATGATGAAATAGGCAAAGGCGGTGCCAAGCAGCATCAGCATGAAGCCGGCCGCCAGCGTCGGCATCATCGCTTTCTTCTCGGCACGCCGCAGGCCAGGAGAGACGAAGGCCCATAGCTGGTACAAGATGAATGGCGAGACGATGAGGAACCCCGAGTATATCGCCACCCTGAACCATAACACTATCGCTTCCTGCGGCGCCAGCGTACGCAGGACCATTTCTTTCTTGTCGGCATAGGCCCAGAGGGGGTTCTGGAGCAACTTCACCAGCAGTGTCGCCAGGGGCAGGGCGATAATAAGCCCTACGCCCAGGGCGATCACGCAGGCTATCAGCCTGTAGCGCAATTCGCCCAGGTGCTCCACGTATGTGCTTTTTCTGCGGGAGATTCGTTTCAT
>CBDVCL010000251.1:0-4351 GCA_965372475.1 uncultured bacterium
GGACTATTACGGGCTGAAGGTAGCGGAGGACGGCTATACCACCACCGACTCGGCGATGATCTACAAGGCGGACGCCAGCGCCTTGACTACCTCCGCGCACTACGTCGTCAGCTATTACGACCTGATGCGCACGAACATCATGGACCCCGAACAGGACAACGATTTCGCCGTGCGCATAATGGACAGCAATAATTCGGTGGTAAAACAATGGCGCATGCGAGAGGTGCCCGATTACTACGAGCTGGACACCGACCTGGGCATACTGATGTTCAAGGAATACGCCATCTTTGACACAGTTCGTGCCGGTGAGAAATTCACCTTCCTGCCGCCCCACCTTGCGCCAAGCGGTGGCTACGAAGCCTATGATATAAAGATAGCCAACCCGACCAGCTATTACACCATCCAGGTCTTTCTTAAGGACAAGGTCCCTTTCTACCGCCTCAGCCATCCGAATATCATAGAGGGGAGCGAGGTGGTGGTGGTTGACGGTCACCGCTATTACCGGAACAAGGACTACGTGATGGACTATTTTTCGGGCGTGATAACTTTTTCCCGTCCCCACGATATAGACGTCAACAGCCAGATCAGGGTCAGCTACGACTACCTGCCCTTTATCGGCGGCAGTCCCGCGCACATCGCCGGCAGTCGCGTGGAGTACGCGCCCACGGAGCGCCTGCTGCTGGGCGGCACCTATCTCTACAAGTGGGACAAGCAGAGCACGGTGGGGGTGCCTGACATCGGCTCGACGCCGAGCGGCCTGCATATATTTGATATGGATGGCAGGCTCAAGCTCGACCGGGAGAACATGAAGGCGCTGGGCGCGAGCGGATTCGCCTCCTCGCTGGTCAACGCCCTGCCCAAGGTGGCTGGCGTCGAGGTGCCGGTGGAGATGGACGTTTCGGGCGAGGTGGCGCTCAGCATACGAAACCCCAACCGCTACGAGTGCGAGCTGGACACCAACGCGGGGACGCCGGGAATGACAGGCGCAAGGGAGCGCGGCGTGGCGATGATCGACGACATGGAGTCGGTAGGTGGCTCGGTGGGTTTCCCGGCTTCCAAGTATGCCTATCTGCCCAGCGCTCCGCCGGGGTACGAGCCGGAGGCCGGTTCTTATTTTGGCGACGCCGGCGGCAGTAACCGCAGCGCTGGTGTAACTATTATCGACAAGCAGGAGCTGGCTTCGGGCGGGCACATATACGACCGCGAGAAACGGGAGGAAGACAAGGTTCGCTGCCTGCGCCTGGATTACAGCGGTCTCAGCTCGAGTAACTGGGGCGGCTACCAGTTCCTGATAGATTCGGGTGGCCGCACTCTTGACCGGGCGCGCCAGTTGGAGATATGGGTTAAGCACAGCGGCGATGCCGTGACCGTTTACGTTGATTTCGGCTACCTTGCCGAGGACGTTAATAAGAACGGCGTGCTGAACACCGAGGACGTGGACGGTGACGGCAACTGGGAACCCGAGAGCGAGGACAAGGGCTTGCCCGTGTATTACGAGGGCGGGCAGATGCTGACCTGGGGCGAGGGCAACCGCTCTCAGCGTGCCCACCACGACACGGAGGATATGGACGGGGACGGCAGCCTGCACCTGGAGGACAACTGCTACAGCTATTCTTTCCTCGTGGACTGGGGCGAGACGGGCGGCGAGAACGGCTGGCAGAAGATCGTCGTGCCGCTGAATCTTTCCAGCAGCCAGGAGGACTACACGGCGGCGGATACGGGCAGTATACCGGTGGCCTACCGTCAGCACGGGCTACCCAGCAAACGCAACGTGCGCGCGGGACGGGTGTGGATAACAGGGAGCACGGCGTCCCCGGGCTCGGGCTACCTGATGTTCGAGAACATCTCCATTGTAGACAACGAATGGGAACTCAAGTTCGCCGACGAGGCGGCGGGGCTGAACGAGGACAAGTTCGATGTTTCGATGATCGATGACGAACTGGGTATCGGTTACGTGCCCGACGGGAACTTCCTGCGCGAGGAGATCGACGCGATGATCGAGGGCAGTAACATGAAGCGGGACGAAGCGGAGCGGCGCATAAAGGAAAGCGAGCAGGCCTTGCGCATTACCTACGAGCTTGACGAGAGTGACCAGACCGGCGAAGGCGAGCCCTACTACTACGTTACGCGGCGTTATGCCGCCATGGATTTCTCGAATTACCGTTACCTGAAATTCGACCTATACTGCAAGCGGCGCCAGGAGGGGCCGGGACAGAGATTCAACGACCGCGTCTTCGTCCGTCTCGGGCCGAGCGAAGACAGCTACTACCAGTATACCGAGGACCTGGGGGACCAGGACTCGTCCGATGGCTGGCGGGTGGTACGCATCGACCTGAAAGACGAACAACTGGCGCTGAGGAATTACCCTGCCACCTCGCACGACGTATTCGACAACGTCGCCTACATATCGCTCGGCGTCGTGTCGGAAAAGCCGGCGGCGGAGGGCGGCTCGGGCGAGCTGTGGATCAATAACCTTCGCCTTGTCTCGCCCGAGAAGCAGCACGGCACCGCCCGCCGCGCCGCGGTGCAGGGCAGATTCGGCGAGGGCCACCTGGTCACCAACGCTTCCTTCACGGAGATAGACCAAGGCTTCACGCGCCTCGACCAGGTGCGGCGCGAACAGCAGCATTTCCGCCGCCAGGCCTACGACCTGCGCAGCGACAAGCTCTCTCTCTTGGGCAGTCCCCTGAGGAACAAGTTTTACCTCAGCTACGACGAGCTGACTAACGAAGATGAGTTCCGGCAAGACATCCTCTTCTACGGTATGCCCGAGCGGCGTACCAAGACTTACGGCGGCTACCTTGGCCACAGCTACAAGGTGCCGCGGGGCATGGGGACGCTGGGCACCCGTTTCGACGCCAAGCGGACAGACGCCTCCAACACCTATAACCCCGATTTCCTCGCCGCGCAGGGCGCCTCGTACGCCAGCCTCAACTACGCGGGATACAAGTACTTCCTCGAGCCGAGCGCGGAATACAAGCTGCCGCCGAAACTCTTTGGCTTGGGCATCGGTCAGAATACGATCGGTTACGGCCTGAACTACGCGTATGAGCATGTTGATTACCCGGGTTACGAGGACCTGTACTACTCGTTCGAACGCTACACGCGGGAGCGGAAACTGAAGTTCACGGGTTCGTACGTGCCCCTGCCCAAGGTCAGCCTGCGCCTGAACAGCGACTACGTCTACGCCGACATGATGGGTAATACGGTAACCACCTCTACGCGCGCCCAGGAGCGCGATGGCGGCGCCAGGGACAACTGGGTCAGTTCCTATACCTCTTACCAGGAGAGGGTGACAAGCAGCAGCGTAGTCTCCTACAGCGGCATCAAGGGGGTCGCGCCCTCGGCGGACTACAGGCAAAACTACAACCGTGTCTATTACCGTGACCGCGCCGAGATAAACAACAGCGTCACGGGCAGCGTTACCATCACCCCCAGCCAGTGGTGGAAGCGGCTTACGTCGCTGCAGCCGCGGCTGACCTACAGCCACGGCCTCAGTTGTACTGCCCTCTACGAGGATTTCCGGCACTATTTTCGCGGCCGTCTCGAACGGCGGCGGATCATTTTCTCGCCCGAGCCGGACAGAACCCGCCTGATATCGGTGCTTGACCTATTGTGGCTGGAGCCGGTGGCAAAGCGGGCGAGGAACGCCACCGACAAGATTACAGACAGCGTGCAGTTGAGCCTGCTCTTTTTCAGCCACTGGAAACTGACGCCGTCGGCGAACTGGGAGCACGGGCGGATAATCTACAATTACACCCTGCCTGCCCGCTCGCGCGCGGACAGCTATCGCCTCAAGCTGTATTTCGTCGATGACGAGCCGCTCTTGCGGTTGCCCGCCTTCAAGCTGACGACCATCGACCTATCAGGCTCCCTCTCGGAGAGGAAACAGTGGGATTCCGCCGAGGTGCTCTATTCGCGCGATTACTCCAGGGGGGCCACCGTGAATCTGCCCTTCTATCTTTTTGGTTTCCTCTCCGGCAACATCAACGGCGGCACCACCTATAGCGAGCGCACGCAGAGGCTGATATGGTCCTGGGCGGAGGACAACACCGCCGGCGTCAAGTTTAAGTGGGTGCTGAAGAAGGTGCACCGCGTGCGCTTCATCCCCTTCCTGCCCCATCTCGGCTTCAAGCAGGACATGGAGGTCTTTTGGGGCTACACCTGGCGTTCCTATTTCCTTCGCTCGCCCAAATACGAGCAACAGAACCAGGACTACCGCCAACACTCCGGCGAGGTCGGTTTCAGGCTGCGCCTGCTTGACAACCTTGACATGAGCGGTAACTACAAGTATTACAAGAAATGGGACCGCTGGGACCGGATCAAGAGCGACCGCATGCACCGAATACTG
>CBDVCL010000252.1:0-4341 GCA_965372475.1 uncultured bacterium
TAGTCACCGTGAAGACAGGGCGTATTGACTTGAAGGCGAGGAAGAAGGTCAAGGCGACGAAGTAATCTTGTCCACAGATTACACCGATTGCACAGATTTGGAGTTTGGTGAAGGAGGATTGGCCTCAATGATCTGTGCAATTGGACTTTGCAAACGAGAAGATATCGTTGAAGGCTAGTGCCAAGAGCGCATCTGTGTAATCTGTGCAATCTGTGGAAGAAGAGAAACCAGGAGGGTATTGATGCGCAAGACAAGATCCTTGGGATTGTGTGCGTTGTTATTGCTTTCATTGTTGCTGTGCGCGGGGACGAAGCTGGAGGTGAAGTCCCTGGGCGGCAAGATCATTTTCATCTCCGGGGTGGTAGAAGTACTGCCGGCCGGGAGCGAGAAGTGGCAGCCGGCCTACAAGAAAACGGCGCTCGTTGCGGAGGACAAGGTGCGCACGGGCAAGGATTCATACGCCGAGGTAGTCCTTCTCGGTGACAGCATCCTGCGCCTGGCTCCCGAGACCGAGCTCACCCTCAGGGGTGAGAAGAAGGACGGGCAATTCGTTGCCAGCGTAAAGCTGAAATTCGGGCGGCTGTGGTCAAACCTGGCCAGCCTGACCAGGAAGCGTTCGCGCATGGAGGTGAGTACTTCGGCGGCGATCATCGGCGTACGCGGAACCATTTTTGACACTAATGTCCGCAAGGGCACGACCGTCAGCGTCTACAAGGGCGAGGTGGAGGTATACAACCCGCTCAAGGTGGACGAGACACCGATAGAGGGCGCCTTCGTGGCGCCGCGCGAGGTGCGCGGCCCCGGCGAGGTGGCGCCGGCTTTTAAGGAAGTCAGCATGGAAAAGTGGACCGTGTTGCTTGGCCAGAACCAGCGGCTCAGCATCAGCGAGGATGGCAGTCAGGAGCGGAGCGACATCGACTTGGAGGAGGACGCCGAGGACGAATGGGTGAAATGGAACCAGGACCGGGACGGAGAGATGGGAGAAGACCGGGCCGGGTACATAGAGCATCGGCAGGCGGAAGAAGCGGAAGAGGACGAATAGTCAGAGACAAGGCAGCGTGGACTGCCTTGTCTACCCCCAGTTAGTAGGGGCAGGCCCCCGTGCCTGCCCAATCGGCAACAAAACAAGGCGCCGCTAGCGGCGCCTTGTTTCTTAATGGGACGAGCAACCAGCGACTAGCGACGAGCGACGACATGAGTGAGGACAAGATATACCCCGACTACAACGGGGGCAGTATAGTCAACTTGATGTCCTCGATCGCGCGCGCGCGCGGAGCTGCCACGCCCTATCTACAGGCGCGACTCTTGCCGGCGCGGCGGTTGCGCGCGTACAGGAACATCGTCCTGGTTGTGCTTGACGGGCTGGGCTACGACTACCTGGTGGAAAAGGGGCGGGGTAGCATTCTTGTCCGCAACATGCTGGGATCTATTACCTCTGTCTTTCCTTCAACTACCGCCACTGCCGTGACTACCTTCGCCACGGGTCTGGCGCCGTTACAGCATGGCGTCACCGGCTGGTTCGTGTACCTGAGGGAGCTGGGACTGGTTTCCACCATCTTGCAGCTAAAGCCGCGCACCGGCGGCGCGGATTTCAGCGTTGCCGGGGTTAAGCCCGGCAAGATCCTCGGCTTTAAGCCGCTGGCGGACAGGCTGAGGGGGGAAGCGTACTTCATCGGGCCGCGCCAGATAATCAATACGGACTTCACCGCCGTCAGCAGTGGAGGGTCGCGGCGCGTCACTTTCTCGAGCTTGCCAGGGCTTTTAGTGGCTATCCGCTCCGCGCTTGCGGGGCCGGCGGGCGAGAAATACATTTACGCTTATTGGAGCGAGTTCGACCACCTGGCGCACGAGAAGGGGTATCACAGCCTGAAAACGGCCCGTCACTTCGACGAGCTGGCGCGTGGTATCAAGAGGCTTGCGCGGGAGATCGCAGGCACTGACACCGCGCTGGTGGTGACTGCCGATCACGGCCTGGTGGACACCACTGCCGAATCCAACCTGGCGCTGGAGGACCACGCGCAACTGAAAGATACGCTTTCCATGCCGCTCTGCGGCGAGGGCCGGATCCCATATTGCTATCTCAAGCCGGGTAGGGAAGACGAGTTTTGTGCATACGTGCTGGGACGCTTGGGGGGCGTATGCGAGATGCTGCCGCGTCAAGAGCTGATAAAGAAGGGCGTATTCGGTAAGGGGAAGGCGAACGGGGAGTTTGAGTCGAGGGTGGGTGATTACGTCTTGCTGATGAAGGATAACTTCAGCCTGCGCGACAGCTTGCCGGGTGAGCGAAAGAAGAAGATGATCGCGCGTCACGGCGGCCTTTCCCGCGCCGAGATGCTTGTGCCGCTGGTGTTGATCGAGTGTTGAGGAAGCAAGGAATATGGGGATAAGGGGGCAAAGGGGCAAAGGTGTAAAGGGCCGTCTTTGCCTTTGAACTCTTGTACCATTGAACCCTTCGACCTTTCCACCCTTGCCTCAGCGGCGGGCGACGGGCGATATTAGATTTGCCAATACACCGGGTGGCGTGGTAGACTAAACTGTTTTAATGTTCCATAAACTGGCGAAAAGTGTACTGAACTTCAGCAAACGCTTCCTGCGCTTCAAGTGGAAGGTAGTGCGCATCAATCTCAAGATCGTCCTCTGGACGGTGGTTGTTGTTGGTTTTCTGCTTGTGGCGCTCGTTGTCGCGCTTACTTACCTGATGCCGGTAGAGGAGATCAGGGACCGTACCATCGATTACCTCGCCAAGCGTATAGGCCGCGAGGTGACGGTGGAAGGATTTGATTTCTCGCTCTGGAGCGGGCTGGAACTACAAGGTGTGAAGGTGCAGGACCGGGCGGGGTTCAAGGGGGAAGGGCCTTTCATCTCCCTGCGCGGCCTCAAGCTGCGCTATAGCCTGCGCCGTCTTCTCTGGAGGGAACTGGAGGTGCTCGCTGTGGAGGTGGTATGCCCCGCGGTCCATATAAGGGCGAACAAGAAAGGGGAGCTTAATTTCGACGATCTTGCGGAACTAGCGAGACGGATGGCTGGAGCGAAGAAGCAAGGGGACCAAGCAGAGACCTCCTCGGGGCTTCCGCCGCCGCCGCCGGTCAAGGTTGATATCTCCAAGATCGCCGTGAGCGACCTGACACTCGCTTACAAGGACGAGGTGGTGGATTTCTTGATCAGCGGTTTGTCGATAAAGGTTGAAGGATTCTCTACCCACGAGATGGCCGCTACCCGTGCCAAGGTTTACTATCGCGGCGAGGAGGGGAGTTTCAGATTGAAGTTGAAGGATTCGAAGGGTGGCGTGACGGAATTCATGCCGCGGCCGTTGGTAGCTTCTCTGAAAGTTGAGCCGCGGCGTGGGAAGATGGGGTTGAACGGGGATGTCGAGTTCAAGGGTGTCTTCTCACTGCCGGACGAGCGCGTCTTGCCTCTCGATGCACGGTTGAAGCTTAAAGCGGAGGCGGACCTGGAGGTCGGCAAGGTGGAGTTGAAGAGCGCCCGTCTTTATCTTTACGGCAAGAAGCTTGCGGTGATCGAAGGTGAGCTGAGGGGCCTGGGAACGAGACAGGACATCGATTATAGAGCCGGAGCCGTCGAGTACCCGCTTTCGGCGCTAAGGCCCCTTATCCAGGCGATAGAGCCCGGGCTGGAGCTGGAGGGCGTAATGTCGCTTGCCGGTACGAGGGGGACGCTCGTGGTAGAGAACGCCGTAGCGAGTGGCAAGCTGACCGGGAAGGCATCGGTGAAGGGGCTGGGAGTCAAGGGCCCGTCAGAGGTAAGAAACGTAAACCTGGCGCTGGAGTTGAGGAGCAGTTTTGATATGGCCGGGCCTGTATTCAAGGCAGAGGATATCAGGCTGTCGCTTGGTGAAGATACGCTGTTGCGCGCCAGGGCCGAATTCAAGGGCAAGGGCAAGGGCGGCACCTTCAAAGCCGAGATCAAGAATGGCGGGATGGACTTGCTGCGCCTGGCGGAGATGTTGCCTCAAATGGCTGAGAGCGGGCGTGTTGGCGGGCGCCTGGCGATAGAGGAGGGGATATTCACTGCCCGGCTTGATGAAGAAGGAGAATTGGCCGCGGCGGAGGGGCGCTTAGAAGCGAGCTGTGCCGATTTGGTCGCGGAGATAAAGCAGGGCGGCAAGGATTCCACGGTGCGGGTGGGGAGTATCAAGGAGAAGCTTGATTTCAGCTATGACGCTGCGCGTGACCGGGTCCTGGTCACCTGCGGTGCCCTGCTGGAGAAACCAAGCTGGAATGACGGCTACAATACCTTCGCTACGGCGGGGCTGGCTATCGATTTCACTGCGCGCAGCGCGGTGTTGGGGGGCGGGCGTGGCGAGGCCGATTTCGAGCTGGA
>CBDVCL010000253.1:0-4339 GCA_965372475.1 uncultured bacterium
GGATTCGCAACCTACGTACGCCAATGTCGGCGTGTCGGCCTCGCTCGTGTAGCCGCCTTCCTTGCCGTAGCCCGTTACGTGGCAGGGCAGGCACTCCTTGTCAGTGCTGTGGTCCTTGCCGTCCAGCTTGTTGCCTTCCTTGAGCGTTTCCAGCGCCTTGGCGTGAACCGTCTCTGACCAACTCGTATACTGTCCGCGGGTCTTCTTACCGTGGCACATCTTGCACTTCTTGGTGCCGAGATACTTGGCTTCCTTCTTGTCCGCCGTCTGCAATGCCAAGCCAAAGACGAAGCACAAGCCAACCAGTACGATGCTTCTCCTCATCTTGCCTCCATTGTTATATCCCAACCCACTTCCTAGCAACCAAAGTATATCCCCCTCCCCCTTCCCTGTCAAGAGCTACTTTGCGTTTTGCCGCCCGATCGGGTGTGCAGACGGCCTTAACCGCCGCGGCCGATATCCAGGTCTATCCAATAGGCAGGATGGTCGGAGAACTTGTTCTCGATCACTGCGCTGTTGACGATCTTGCCGCGCAGCTCCCCACTCACGAGGATGTCGTCAATCCCCTCGGTAAGGTTAAGGGCCTGCCGCGTGCTGGTGAGGATGCCGTCCTCGAGCAAGGCGACGAGTTGTCCTGAAGGGGTGGTGTTGAAGTCTGCGCTGACGATCATCGGCGCCTCCATCTTTCTCACCAAGTCTCGGATGTATCCTATCTGGGTGTCCCTGTTCTCGGCTTCATAGATGGAAAGATGGGTGTTCAGCACCGTGAAGGGACGCCCCTTGATACTGATGGTCGAGACAACGATGCCGCGCGGTTCTTCGTCCTTCGGCTTGGGCAAGGCGACGTTCTCAGCCTTATCGATGGCGAAACGAGAGAGAAGCAGGTTACCGTATCGGTCGTCTATATTCGAGCCGTAGAAGCTGTCGAAGGCCAGGACCTCGGCGAGCATGCGCGGCTGGTCCTCGCGCTTGCTGCGCCTGCTGTAACTGCGGTCCACCTCCTGGCAGAGGATGATGTCCGCGGCCTGGTCGCGCATGAAATCAGCGATACGTTTCACGTCGTAGACGCCGTCCACGCCCTCGCAGTGGTGCAGGTTGTACGTCATCACGCGCAGTAGATGTTCGCGCTCGGCCATTCTCTTGCTCGCACTAATAGGTTAGTCGTTTGTCGCCCTGAGCGAGCCCTTCGACGCGCTCCGCTTACTCAGGGCGAGTCGAAGGGTTAGTCGTTCGTTGCGGACCCGCTCGGCCGATCCCCCTCATTCCGCCAACACCAGGCCGTAGTAGTTGTCTTCGCAATCGCGGTCTGTCACCACTTCTATCTTGAAGCCGTTGCCGCGCGCAGTGGCGAAGACGTCGATGCCACAGGCTTCCATCGAGGGGCGCGCCACCTCCGGGTGCTCGCAGTTCTCCAGGTTGCATTCCTTGCACAGGTGGCACGGTCCCGCCCCCATGGCAAAGGCCTTGTAGTACCCCGCGAGGAACATCTCGCGCTCCAGCTTTGCCACCAATCCCTTCACGTCGTGCCATTCCTCACCGCAATGAACGAGGATGGCCTTCCTGTAGCTGTCCAGGAGGGTCCGCGTGTCGCCCGGCCTGGGTGAATAGGGAGGGCAGGTGAGGCACTTACCGTAGCCGCCGCAGCCATACTGGCACTTGTAGTACACCCAGGGCGCCGTGACGACGCTGGCCGGCGAGACCACCTTGGCCGCCGTAGCCCCCAGTTCCTTCGCCCTTGCGCAGAATACCTTCAGCGATTTTGGACCTCGGACCTTGGACCTTGGATCTCGCACTATGGACCTTCGACTTTCAACCTTCGACCTTCGACTACCAAAGTCTTCACCCCTTACCCCGCAGTCTTCTATATGCCTTATAATAGCCCTGCTTGCGGCGCTTCACAGCCAGCTCGGACTCGTTGCTCCCCAGCACCACCTTCAAGCGCTTCTGCTCGACGATGGCGTGGATGTAGTCAAGATGCGGGCACTTAGGATAGTGCCCGTTGTCGCGCACGATGCAGCCCGAAAGGTGGACTACTATGTCCTTCTCTTGGGCCTTGAGGTGTTTCTTTCCCTGTTTCTTCACGTTCGCCACCAGGCGCGAGGTGCGCCTGCCGGGGCAGCCGCCGCAGGAAAAGGACATATACATGATGTCCTCATCCTTCGCGTAGCCTTTGAAAAACTCCTGGCGAGTGTGAAAGGCGTTGGCACAGTAGAAACCCGAGCACCTTTCTAGGGCAATTGCGCACTGCACCACCGCAACTATCTTCGGTTGTCTCTTGGCCATCTTGTCGGTTCCTTGTTCTCAGTTCTCAGTTCTCAACTCTCGAACACTCAACACGCTCTACACGCTATCCTCAATGCGCTATACGCTATACTATTCGGTCACCTCCTCCTCCGACAAATAACACGCCGGGTCTTCCTGCCACGGGTCGCCATGTACCGCCTCCGCCCGCGCGCGAAAATTGCCGTTGCACATCGCGACATACTTGCACTTGGCGCACTTGCCCTTGAGTAGCGCCTGCCTGTCTTTCAAGCCCTTCATTATCTCGTTCGAGGTGTCCTCCCATATCTCGGAGAGAGAGCGTTCCTTTACGTTGCCGAAGCTATGCTGGCTCCAGAACTGGTCCGGGTGGACGAACCCCTGGTTGTCCACGTTGGCTATGGCAATGCCGGAACGGTTGCCGCCGTTACCCTCGAGCAGAGTCTTCACCTCTGCCGCCCTGTCACTGCCCTCTTTCACCATCCGCTTGTAGAGGTGGACCGCATCGGTATGGTTATCTACCGTAAGCACGTCAACGAACCGTCCCTTACCAAGCATCTCAGAGGTGCGGCCAATGATGTAATCCACCAGTTCCTTCATCTCCGCGTGGCTGATATCGTCCTGGTCCATTGCGCTGCCCCGGCCGGAGTAGACCAGGTGATAGAAGCAGATGCGCGGTATCTCCTCCTTTTCCACCAGGTCGAAGATGCCGGGCACGTCCTTGTAGTTGTGCTTCGTGATCGTAAACCTCAGGCCCACCTTCTGGTCAACCGCACGGCAGTTCCTGATCCCCTCCACCGCCTTGTCAAAACAGCCCTTTGAGCCGCGGAACTTGTCATTCGTCGCCGCCAACCCATCGAGCGAAATACCGACGTAAGAAAAACCCTGTGCTTTTACCTTCTCGGCCAAACCCGGCGTGATCATCGTGCCGTTGCTGGATATCACGGTCCTGATGCCGCGTGACTTCCCCAGCTCGGCCAGCTCGAACATGTCCTCCCGCAGGAAAGGCTCCCCGCCCGAGAAGAGCAGGACCGGCACCTTGTAGGCGGCGATATCCTCTATCATCGCGCGCGCTTCCGCCGTGGTAAGCTCACCCGGATAGTCCAGGTTTTCACTATCCGAATAACAATGCAGGCATTTCAGGTTGCACTTGCGCGTGCTGTTCCAGACGACGATCGGCTTCTGCTCGCTCTTCTTGCGGCCGTAACGCAGGTTGTCGCCGGGCGTTTCCTTGCCGCAGTAAAGTCTCGTGATATTGATCATGGTGTTTCCTCTAAGCGTGCATCGTGCGTCGTATTTCGCATTTCGCTCCCTTGATACAACGACATGCGCTGCACTATGCACGAAGCACGAGCAAATCCCCTGCCCCTTCACCAAGCATTCTCTCCGCCAGCCGCTTTCCCAGCACTTCCGCATCTGCCGCCTTGCCCGCCAGCTCCATCCTCATCACCTTCGAGCCGTCCGCCGCCGCGACGAGGACAGACAACGACATCCCCTCCCCCTCGACCACAGCGTATGCCGCAACGGCAGAATGGCAATCCGCGCCTACACCGCGCACGAAAGCCCTTTCCGCCAGCGCGGCCAGCATGCTTGGCCCGTGGTTGAGTTTGGCGCCGGCCTCCGCAGCGGGATCACAGCGCCGCCCCTCCAGGCCGATAATCCCCTGTGTCGCGGCGGGAAGGAACGTATGCAGATCGAGAACCTCGCTGGCCCTGTCCGACCAGCCCATGCGGGCAAGCCCCGCCGCCGCCAACACCGTCGCGTCCACCTCGCCCTGCGCCACCTTCTTCAAGCGTGTATCCAGGTTACCGCGCAGGGGCACAACCTTCAGGTCCTTCCTCGCCGCGAGCAATTGAGCCTTGCGGCGTGGACTGCAGGTACCGACCTTGACGCCGCGCTTGAGCTCGGCCAGTTTCGCGCCGCCGGACACCAGCACGTCCCGCGCGTCTTCCCGCTCCAGCGCGGCGACGAGCTGGAGCCCGTCCGGTATCTCGGCAGGAAGGTCCTTGAGCGAATGCACAGCAATATCGATCTTGCCCTCAAGCAGTGCTTCCTCTATCTCTTTAACGAATAAGCCCTT
>CBDVCL010000254.1:0-4336 GCA_965372475.1 uncultured bacterium
CCCCCCCGCGCCCCCCACCCCCGCGCCCCCATGTCGTCCTGTCGGAAGACAGGAATGGGGGGAGACGCGGGGGCCCAAAAATCGCGTTTGGGGCCGTGTCCCATTGGGACACGGGGGAGCCTGCGAGGCGCTGAACTTCACGAATGATTTCAAGACAGCGGTCGACCCCTACCACTCTAGAGAAAATCCAGGGGTCGACACCTCCCCTACATTTCAAGAATCATGTCTCGAACGCTTAATTGCCTCCGCGCCGCAACATTCCTGGGGCCAGGTAGGGAACGCTCTTCTGCCCCTGCAGTATCATCAGGCGCGCCGTCTTAAATACTCTGTTGCCCTCCGCATCGGTGATATCCAGGTGCACCAGGTAGAGGCCCGCGGCGACTTTTCTGCCACTTGCGTCGCTCAGCGTCCACCCTAGCTCGCCGCCGTCACTCGTGAGCTGGCGCACCAGCGTGCCCGTGATGTCATAGATATTCGCCTTGACGTAGCTGACGCCGCCTGCCACGCGAATCGTTACCCGCTCCGCTTGTATCGCGGGATTTGGGAACGCCACCACTTCGCCCACCATGCCGCTGGGACCGTTAAGCACGGTTACCGATTCTACCAGGCGTGTCTCGCGCCCGTCCGCGAAAACGACTACTTCGAGCAAGTATTGCCCGTTGGCGACGCGGTGGCCGCTGGAGTCCAGTCCGTCCCAGCTCAGTTGCCGTACACCGCCCAGATCTATGGTCACGCCCCGGTCTTCGATGTTGCTACCTGAGGAAACGACGTTGCCGCCAACCAGTTTGGCTTCGTGCATCTCCTCGAGCACTCCCTCGCTTATCTGCTCGCGCCAGATGAGCTCTCCCGCTTCGTTGTAAACGCTGAGTGTCACGCTTGAGCCGGGGCTGAGGAATATCGTCACCGTCCTTTGTGCCGTGGCCTGCTCGCCCACGGTATTCGCGTTCTCCACGAGGATGAAGTAGTTGCCGTTGGGCAGCATCGTGCCCCCGCCGCACGTGCCGTCCCAGGTGATGCGCTGCCCGTCCGCCAGCACCATCACTATCTGCCCCGTGCTGTTATCTATCACATCGCGCCCGTCCTCCAGCTTGAAGCTGGCGTCCCAGACGTTGGTGTCAATGCCGCTGGCGATAACGCAGGCCTTCTCTCCCGCCTCGTTGAAGACGGTGATCGTGAAGGAGCCGTAGTTGCGTGGTGTGCGCGTGAAGGTCGGGGTTATCGTGAAGGTAGGCGTGATCGTGGGCGTTGGTGTGATCGTGGGGCTTGTCGTGCTCGTTGCTGACCAGGTCGAGGTGCAGGTGTGAGTAGAGCTGGGGCTGTTGGTGAGCGTCACGCTGTGCGTGGGCGTCTGCGTCGAGGTGGGAGAATCGGTGCTGGTGGGCGTAGAGGTGGAAGTGCGGGTAATACTGGGAGAGAAAGTGCGCGTGAAGGTGCGCGTGTAAGTGCCCGTGAAAGTGCGCGTGTCGCTATAGGTGGCGGTCAGCGTCGAGGTAGGCGAGGAGGTGGCACTCACCGTGGGTGTCGCGCTGAGTGTTATCGTCGGCGTGGCAGAAGCGGTGGCGGTGGGCGTGTCGCTCAGGGTGTGGGACGAAGTGCGGGTGAAGGTAGGCGACTCACTCGGCGTGGCGCTTCGCGTCACGCTAAGAGTGATCGTCGGCGTATGCGTCTGCGTCTCGCTTACCGTGAGCGACGATGTCGGTGTAAAGGTCGGTGAAGCCGAATGGCTCAGCGTCACCGTTGAAGACGCCGTAGCAGTAGTGGTGGGCGTAGCCGTGGCGGAGGCGCTTGGCATCGAGGTGGGGGACGAACTTGGCGTGAGCGAGGGCGTGTGGCTCTGGGTCAGGGTGGAAGTAAAGCTCGAGGTGGCAGTGGCTGATTCGCTCGGCGTAGGGCTCGGCGTTGCCGTGGGTGTGTCGCTCTGGGTGTGGGAAGAGGTGTAGGTGGCGGTGGCTGTAAGCGTTATCGTCGCGGTCGAGGTGGCCGTCCAGGTCTGCGTAGAGGTGGGTGAAGAGGAGAGCGTGTGGGACGGCGTCGCCGTGGGGGTGATCGTAGGCGTATGCGTAAGGCTGCTGCTGAGCGTCCGGGTGGCTGTTGAAGTGGCAGAAGCCGAAGCGGTTTGAGAGGCGGTCTTGGTTACGGATAAGGTCTGCGTGGGGGTAGGGGTGGAAGTCGGCGTTTCAGTCAAGGATGAGGGGGGTGTACCGCTGCCCGTGGGAGTCGGGCTGAAAGTGAACGTAGGCAGGGGGGTGCTGCTAAAGGTGGGTGTTGGCGTCGGCTCGACCACGGTGAAGCTGTTGCCGCGGATGAATACGTTCGAATCGAGCGAGCTGTCGCCGGTGTCGGCTATTGCTATCTTGCAGTGATTAAGTGCACCCGGGGTGACGCTCGCCGTGATCGAGAGCAGCACCGTGAGTCCGTCCATCTCGGTGTCCAGCGTTGCCGCGCCATCGCTGGCGTCGTTGTTTATGTAATAACCGTCATTCTGGGCATTGGTGCCAATGGGATTGCCGCCGTTCACATTGTTGATGGAAACGACGGTGATGCCGTCGGGCAGCAGCGCGACGTTGGCGCCGTTGATGAAGAAAGCGAAGACGTCGTTGTAGTTGCTGTTGGCGTATTCGTTATACTCCTCGGAGCTGAAGACGTATTCGAAGGTAACAGTGTCGGTGCTGGGAACGAAATCAAATTCGAGTACGGCGGCGTCATGCGTGGTGCTGGTAGTGAGCGTGTCCAAGTCGGCGTCGCCTGGTTGGCCGTTGGTGCTACTGGTGCCGTCCTCGCTGTTAGGGCCGACGATCGAGGCGATGTTGCCGCTGGAGAGGACGATGCCCTCTTCGAAGCCGATGATGCCCGTGCCTCCCGTGAAGGTCCCTGCGGCAGTAGATACGCCGCTGTAGTTGACGTTGCTGATGCTCACGCCCGGGCCGAGTATCGTCGCGGCCAGGTCGTCGGCTGTGAGTGTGGAAAGGTCGCTGGTGGAAAGGGCTGCTGTGGCGGTGATGGCCTTAGACACTAGCAGTGCTGTCAGCAGGATTCGTTTCATACGGCAGTTCTCCCTCGGCGATGGGGAACAAGAGCGAGAGCGCGTGGCTCTTACTCCCCTCTATCTCGCGTAACTGCACGCCGCCGCGCTTGAGGTAGCCTTCCAGGAAGAGGATGCTGTTGCGGGAGGGCACCCCGGCCAGGCGCGCCGTCTTCGGCTTTTTGCGCGTGGCGTTCCAGAACAGGACCGTGAGTATCACCTGGCGTTCCCCTTCGCCCAGGCGTGAACAGCTCAGTGTCATCTGCGGCGGCTGGGGGGTCTGCAGAGATTTTTTCATGCTGGCGAAGAAGTGGCCGAGCAATTGCCTCAGCAGGCGGCGGTCCGCCTTGACGCGGGGCAGGTTCTCTTCTATTTCCCAGTGGAGTTCCATCGGCAGTTCCTTGCCTATCTCCGCGAGCAGTTCGGGAAGGTCAACGCCCCGCGCCGGGGTGCCCAGCTCCCGCTGCTGCTGGTGCAGCTGCACGAATAGCTTGTTCAGTTTGTCCGCCTCGTCCATGATCACCTGGGCGGACCTACTGAGTTGGGGGTCATCGAGCCGGCTCAGCAAGTGCTGAGCGTAGCCGCGGATGGAGTTGAGGGGGTTGCGCGCCTCGTGCGCGAGTTTGGCGACGGATTGGAACACGGCGAGCAGGCGCTCACTCTCGCTGAAGCCGCGGTCCAGCGCCAGTGAAGCGGTGATGTCCTGGAAGAGCAGCACTACCGTCGTGACCTTTCCCGCAGCGTCGAATATTGGGCAGATGTTGCCGCCGAAGGTGCGTTCTTCACCCTGAACCGTGGCAGAGCCACTGGTGCGGGGTTTGCCGGCGGCCCACTCGGCGCGGTTGATCGTCACACTGCGGCGCCGCGCGCGGGAGATGTGTCGCACCGCCTGCTTGAAGGCCGCGAGGTTGGCGAGCCTGGCGCCGATCAACTGCTCGCCAGCCTGGCCGATGATCATGCCGGCCGCAGTGTTGCAGACGGTTATCTTGTTATCCTCGTCCACCGCCAGGAGACCCGAGCTTATGGCGTCGTAGATGTTGGAAGCGCCCTTGTCCTTCCTGTTCCGTTTCTTTTCGTTCCTCTTCCTTGTCATTTCTTCCTCCGTTACTGGTGACTAGTACATATCCTGTTGCAATATGCGTGCCAATCGCAGCGGATGTACAAGTATTCACCGATATGTAACTTATGTTTTATCAGCAATCTACAGAAGCCAAGTTGATTAATTTATCAACATTGGGCAGAGCTATGGGATTATACTAGGTAGTGATAAGTATTTCAACATATATATGTTAAAATAATTATCATACCTGTGCT
>CBDVCL010000255.1:0-4333 GCA_965372475.1 uncultured bacterium
AGGCTATTCTCGTCACCATTGCACGAGCAACGAGCGACGAGCGACTACCTTGCTATTTGTCTCCCCTTGCGACGAAGCCGATAGCTTCATGTACCCGGCGCATCGTTTCCCCTGCTACCTTCGCCGCCGCTTCGCGTCCCCTGGCAAGGATCGCTTCCACCTTCTTCCTATCGGCGGCCAGTGCGGCACGCCCTTCGCGGTGTGCCGCGAGCGCGGCGTTCATCGACTCGGCGAGGCGCTTCTTGCAGTCGACACAGCCCAGCGACCCGCTCTTGCAGTCGCCCTCTATCTTCCCCGCCGCGTTGGCATCGTAGATCTTCTGCCAAGCGAAGCAGACACAACCATCGGGGTGGCCCTTATCGCCCTGGCGCATCTTCTTCGGGTCGGTATACATGCTCATCACCTGCTTCGCGGTCGCCGCGGCGCTGTCAGACAGGGCGATGGCGTTGCCGTAGCTCTTGCTCATCTTGCGGCCATCGGTACCGGGACAACGGGGAAACTCGGTCAACTTGCTCTCGGGTTCGGGGAACACCTCGCCAAAGAAATGGTTGAAACGCCGCGCTATCTCCCGCGTCAACTCCAAGTGCGGCAGTTGGTCCTCTCCCACCGGGACGGCCTTAGCCCCATAAAGGAGGATATCCGCCGCCTGCAGAACGGGATAACCGAGAAAACCAAAGGTCTTCAGATCCCTATCCTTCACCTCCTTCTGCATCTCCTTGAAGCTCGGACAGCGCTCCACCCAAGGCAACGGCGTGATCATCGACAAGACCGAAAACAGTTCGCTGTGCCCGGACACCTCCGACTGGATAAAGATGTGGTTCTTCTCCAGGTCTATGCCGGCGGCGATCCAGTCGATCGCGCTTTCCACGCTGTACTCCCGGATGCGACTGGAATCGGCGTATTCTGAGGAGAGCGCGTGCAGATCGGCGATCATATAGAAGCACTCGAATTCCTCCTGCAGCTTGACGCAGTTCTTGAACATTCCCTCCAGATGCCCGATGTGCGGCACGCCCGTGGGGCGGATGCCGGTGAGTATCCTGTTCTTCGCCATTGTGTTTCCGACTCCCGGTTAGAAGGGAACGAGCATCTGGAGCAACAAGTTTAGCCCATTGAAGAGCGGCCGGTAGATCCACCCGAGCAACCCGGTGAAGAGCAATGCCACAATGATAATGAAACCGTACGGCTCGAGGCTGGCGTATGCCCGCGCCGGGCCCGGGGGCAGGAGGCCGGTGAGGATACGGCTGCCGTCAAGGGGAGGTATGGGGATCAAGTTGAAGGCGATGAGCAGAAGGTTTATCTGGTATAGCGCGAGCAACACGACCACCACACCCGATATGTACGGCAACCCCGTGCGCGACAAGAGCACCAGCGCCAAGAGACTTACGAAGGCGAGCACGAAATTCGATAACGGCCCCGCGGCACCGATGAGCATCATGTCCCGCTTGGGATTCCTCAGGTTGAAGTAGTTGACCGGCACCGGCTTGGCGCCACCGAACGCTGTCCCCAGGCTGAAATAGAAGAGCACGGGAACGACCAGGGTCATCATCGGATCGAGGTGCGGCAACGGGTTGAGCGTGAGGCGGCCGTTGTCACGCGCCGTGCTGTCGCCGAGCGCGTAGGCCGCCAGGCCGTGCGCCACCTCGTGCACGACTACCGAGAAGATCAGCACGACCACCTGGATAACCAGCATGATTATGTTATTGTCTTTCATTTTCCATTCTCCAAGTATCCTACTCTATCACAGGCAAGGGCACGCGACAAGAGGGGCAAGAGGACAGTCACGGCAGGGAGCGCGGCTTCAAGGCGGCGATAAGCCGCCGCGCCTCTTCCCTGTCACGACCGATCTGTTCCTTGAGCGCTTTGATGTCCTTGAACTTCTTCTCCTCGCGCAATCTCGCCACGAAAGCCACCTCTACTTGCCGCGCGCCGCCACGGAAACTGAAAAGATTCACCTCGAGGCGCACCGGGCCCCGCTTCCTCCTGGTGGGAGCGCGGCCGACGTTCGCCAGCCCCCAGTAACGCTTGCCCCGAACCGTGCCGGAGGCTCTGGTTCGGGGCCGCCCGGCCAGCTTGGCCCGAACCAGGTATACCCCTATCTTCGGCAGTAAACGGCCCGGGCAAGACAGGTTTAACGTCGGCGCGCCGATAGTCCGGCCCACCCCGTCTCCCGCCGTCACCGTGCCACGCACGCCATAGTAACGCCCCAGCAAGCGGGGTAACGCGCCCACGAAGCCATAGACTATCGTCTGGCGGATACGGCTTGACGATATCGCCTGGCCGCGATACTTGAGAGCGGGAACCACCGCCACCCGGAAACCATGCGCGCGGCCCAGGCGGCGCAAAACCGCGGGGCCGCCCGCGCGGTCGCCGCCAAAGCGGAAGTCCGGCCCGACCACCACGGCACACAGGTCGAGCTTCTCCAGCAGGCGCCGCACGAACTCATCAGGAGCGGTGGACTGCAGGCGGCGGTCGAAACGCACCATCAACGCCGTCTTTGCACCGCCGGCGCACAGAGCCCTTAATCTCTCCTCGGCGGTCATCAAGATCGGCGGCGCAGCCCTTTCGTCCACCACGCGCAAGGGATGATGGCGAAACGTGAATACGACCACCCTGCCGCGAGAGCGGCGCGCGATAGCCAGCGCCCGGGCCATCACCCGCTGGTGGCCAAGGTGAAACCCGTCGAATACACCCAGTACCAGCACGACGCGCGACATACGTTCCTTTATCCCCGCAAGGGAATCATAGATTCTCAATCGCCGCCTCCAATTGCCGAAACTTCTCCTCCCAGCTATACCTGTTCTCGACAAAGCGCCTGCCGCTCCTCGACAGCTGGGACGCCACCTTCGGCAGGCGGCAGACCCGCACCACCCGGCTCACGAACTCCTCGTCACCCCGCCCGACCAGGAGCTGGTGGCCGTCCGCCGCGCCCAGGGCGCGGGCGGCAAAGGGCGTAGTCACCACGGGTGCGCCGCAGGCCATGGCCTGCAAGAGCTTGTTCTGTAGTCCCACACCGAGGCGGAGGGGATTGACGAAAACCCGCGCCCGCCGCAGGAAGGGGCGGATGTCCTCCACCTCACCGGTGAAACGAACCCCCTGCCAGCGCCGCCTCTTCAAAGACCACGGCGGCTTCCTGCCGACCACGGTGAGATCTATGCCTGGCAGCTCCCGCCTGATAGCCGGCAGGAGCTCGCGCACGAAATACTTGACGGCGTCCGCATTGGGCTGGTAGGACATCGTGCCGGTAAACACCAGCCCCTGCCGCTCTGCCTTGTCATCGGGCTTGAAATATCTCAAGTCCACGCCGTTGCCCACGGCGCGCACGTTATTCAGCTGGTTCAAGCGGGCCTTCTCTAGCCCCGTCACCACCAGGCACAATGAGAAACGCGCGGCCACCATCGGCTCGTAGCGACGCATCTTCAGTTCCTCCAGCCGCCAGTATAGCCATTTATGCCAACCCGCCCAGGTTCGCCGCTGGCGGTAGTATTCCGAGAGGCAATCGGTCAGGTCCAGCACCTTTCTCACCGGCCAGCCCAATACGTAATGGGCCATGCGCAAGCGGTAGACGTAGACCAACTGATAGTCTCCCCGCCGCAGGCGCTTCAGTAGCTTCCCCACACCCCCGTGACGGTAAGCGCACACGTTGAGAGGAGTAAGGGTGAGCACCCCCCAGATGCAGTTCCAGATGACGCGCCAGGCGGGCAGGTGGAAGGCGTAGACCCTATCGCAATGCTCCTTCAGGGACGAGGCCAGCTTCAGCTCGCCCTTGTCACGCGTGAAGCCGACAAAGGTGACACGATAGCGGCGTCCCAGGGAGCGCAGGAAATGATGGATGCGTATATTGCCGCCGTCCATCTGGCGAACCGGCAGGGATTCGGAGAGCAGAAGCAAGCGCGGCTTCTCCCCCTGGTTTCCCCGCGTTTTCTTGTTATTCCTTTTCCCCTTCTTCGCTGCCATCGTCCACACATTTTCTGTAGGGGCGTATTGCAATACGCCCCTACGTTTCCAATTAACAGCTTCCCAATTAAAACAAGCGGCCATTGCTAACCGCTTGTTAACGGCAATGATACATCAACACCCGGCAAAAAGCAAGGCATAGTACCACCTCTCGTCTGTGCTGCACGAGATACTCTCGACGTATAACAGGCAAGGTTCGTGTCGCTACGCGATACTAGATACTAGATACGAGATACTATAGTATCGTCCGATACACCTCCAGCGTTTCCTCTGCCATCGCCCGCCAGGTAAAGGCACGGGCCCGTTCCCGCCCCGCCTTGATCAACCTTTGCCGCGTCTTCTCGTCCTCCAGTATCTCATCTACTGCCGCGGCTATCTC
>CBDVCL010000256.1:0-4330 GCA_965372475.1 uncultured bacterium
TGACCGCGTGGCGGCAAAGACGCCGTACCTTTGCCATCTCTCGCCCGCGGGACCCGTCTTCCTTGAGGACCTGGACCGCGCCGGCGGCGTGATGGCTGTGATGAAGAGGCTAAAGGCCAGGGGAGTGATAGACGGGAGTACGCTTACCGTCAGCGGCGGCCGCCTGGAAAAACAACTGGCGGCGGCTCAGGTACTGGACGACAATGTTATCAAGCCGCTGAAGAAGCCGCTATCCAAGGACGGTGGCCTGGCCATCCTCTGGGGCAGCTTGGCGCCACGGGGGGCGGTTGTGAAGAAAGCCGCGGTGAAGAAATCGATGCTCCGCTGGCGGGGCAGGGCGATAGTCTTTGAATCCGAGGAAGCGACGGCACGGGCGATCCTTAACGGCAAGGTCAAGCCGGGACACGTGGTGGTCGTGCGCTACGAGGGCCCGAAAGGCGGACCGGGCATGCAGGAGATGCTCAGCCCCACCTCCTACATCGAAGGCGCCGGCCTCGCTGACAAGGTGGCCTTGATTACCGACGGACGTTTTTCGGGCGGCACCACAGGTGCGGCCATCGGCCATATTTCGCCAGAGGCCGCGGCGGGAGGCCCTATCGCCCTGATACGGGACGGTGACCGGGTGGAGATAGATATACCGGGGAAGAAACTCAACCTGCTGGTGAGCGAAGCCGAGCTGAAGAGACGGCGGCTGGGATGGAAGCCGCGCCCGCCAAAGGTGGAACACGGCGTGCTCGGCCGTTACCTGCGCCAGGTAAGTTCGGCGGATTTAGGAGCCATTCTTGAATAATGATACGGGACTAGGGGCTCGGGAATCGGGTCTCGGTGCGCGAGCGGATACGTCCCGAACCCCGAACGAGGAGGGATGACAATGAAGAAGAGAAACGGAGCAAGTATACTCATCGAAGCGTTAAAGAAACAGGGGGTCGACGTGGTTTTCGGCATCCCCGGCGGGGTGGTCCTGCACATCTTCGATGCCATCTACAAGTCGGACCTGAGGTTCATCCTTGCCCGCCACGAGCAGGGGGCGACCCACGCGGCGGATGGTTACGCCCGTTCCACCGGCAAGGTCGGTGTCTGCTTGGTCACGTCGGGTCCAGGGGCAACCAATACTATCACCGGGTTGGCCACTGCCCAGATGGATTCGATACCGATAGTGGTCATCACCGGCCAGGTAGCGACGCCGATCATCGGCACCGATGCCTTCCAGGAGGCCGACGTCACCGGCATCACCCGCTCGATAAGCAAGCACAACTACCTGGTCAAGAGCGTCGAGGAACTGCCGCGCGTTATCGCCGAGGCCTTTCACATCGCCGGCAGCGGCAGGCCCGGGCCGGTAGTGGTGGACCTGCCCAAGGACGTTTCGATGGCCGAAAGTGACTGCGCTCACCCGGAGGGGGTGAGCCTGCGCAGCTACCGCCCTACCTATCACGGGCACCCGCGCCAGATAAAGCGCGCGGCCGAGGCCATAGCCGCCGCGGAACGTCCCGTGGTCTACGCCGGCGGTGGCGTGATAATCTCGCCGCGCGGCGCGGCGGAACTAGGCAAGATGGTGATGAAGGCTGACCTGCCGGTGGCAATGACCCTGATGGGCTTGGGAGGGTACGATGGTAGCGAGGGGCATTCGCTGGGTATGCTCGGCATGCACGGTACCTACTATGCTAACAAGGCAGTCAGTGCCTGCGACCTACTGATAGCGGTGGGAGCGCGTTTCGATGACCGCGTCACGAGTGACGTCAGCAAGTTTGCCCAGCACGCCCGCTTCATCCACATCGACATCGATCCGGCGGCGATCAGCAAGAACGTGAAGATAGACATCCCTATCGTGGGGGACGCCGGCAATATTCTGGGCGAACTCAACAAGATATTAGAGGCTCGCAAGCGGCAGGATTGGTGGCGTGAGATAAGCGCTTGGCGCAAGGAGTGTCCGCTGGGCTATAAGAAGAAGAAGGGCGTGATCAAGCCCCAGCAGGTGGTGGAGGAGCTCTACCGCCAGACCAGGGGCGAGGCGATCATTACCACCGAGGTGGGACAGAACCAGATGTGGGCGGCGCAGTACTACACCTACAGCAAGCCGCGCACCTTTCTCTCCTCCGGGGGCCTGGGCACGATGGGCTATGGGTTTCCTGCGGCCATCGGCGCCCAGGTAGGCAACCCGGGGGTGACGGTCATCGACATTGCTGGAGACGGGAGCATACAGATGAATATCCAGGAGATGGCCACGGCTGTGCAGAACAAGTTGCCGGTCAAGGTGGCTATCCTTGACAACAGCTATCTGGGCATGGTGCGCCAGTGGCAGGACATGTTCTTCGGCGGGCGCCTTTCACACACTTCGCTCCAGGTCTCTCCGGACTGGGTGGCGCTGGCCGAGGCCTACGGCGGCGTCGGCCTGAAAGCGGAGAAACCGGAAGAGGTGCGGGGCGTGATAGCTAAGGCGCTCAAGGTCAAGGACCGTCCGGTGCTGATGGATTTCATCGTGGACCCCAAGGAGGACGTTTACCCCATGGTGCCGCCGGGCGGCGGGGTAAATGATATAATCCTGGGAGATAAGTGATGGGCAAGAAAATATTCCGCGGAGGTCGCAGAGAACACCTTTCTCGGCACACTCGGCGGGACCTCGGTGCCCTCGGCGAGACAAAGATGGAGGAACTAGGATGAAACACACGATAGCGGTACAGGTGGAAAACAAGTCGGGCGTCCTTTCGCGTGTGGCCAACCTTTTCTCAGCCCGCGGCTTTAACATAGACAGCCTCGTGGTCGGCGAGACGGAGGACGCGAGCGTGTCGCGCATGACCATCGTATTGCGCGGCGACGACCGCATCATCGAGCAGGTCACTAAGCAGTTGAACCGGCTTATCGACGTGGTCAAAGTCATCGACCTGAGCAAGGATAATTTTATCGCGCGTGACCTGGCCCTGGTGAGGGTGAATGTCGTCCCCTCGGCTCGGTCTCGCCTACTGGAGATAGTGCAGATATTCCGCGCGCGCATAGTGGACATCTCTGGCAAGAGCGCTATCATCGAGGTCACGGGCAACGAACCGAAGATAAAGGCAATTATGGAAATGCTTCGCCCCTTTGGCATCCAGGAGCTGGTGCGCACGGGAGAGGTGGCGATAAGCAGACGTGGAGGTAATAGGATAGCAAGGGTAGAGGGGAAGGAAGACGTCAAGAAGGAAAAAGGAAAAGGAAAAAAGAAGAAAGGGTAGAGTAGTGGCGTCCCTCTGCGGGCGCCACCGCGCCCGAAGGGCGCGGGCGAAGGAAAAAGGAAGAAAGGTAAAGGAAGGAGCGGGAAGTAAGAAGGAAAAAGAAAAAAGAAAAAAGGGATGATTAGGCGCGGGTCTCCTTTGCGCGACACTTTTTCCTTCTCACTTTTTACTTGCTTAGCCATGGTCTCTATCGGCGTTAAACTGGTTTCGATCGTCCTTATCCTTGCCTTGGTATGCTGCGGCGTTGCCTGGTGGACCGCTTGGGTAGCGGCGTGGGTTGCGGCAGGGGTGCTTGTTGTGGGCGCGGCATTCCTGGCCTATTTCTTTCGCGACCCCGAGAGGAAGATCAGGATCAAGCCACGAGTGCTCTACGCGCCCGCCGACGGCCGCGTCATAGCCATCGAGGAAGAACGGGTGGTGCCTTACCTGCGCCGGCCGGCATGGAAGGTGTCCATCTTCATGAACGTTTTCAATGTACACGTGCAGCGTTCTCCGCTTGGGGCAACGGTTGAGTATCTGCAGTATACGCCGGGCGGTTTCAAGAATGCTTCGGAGAGCGACGCGGCAGAGCGGAACGAGCGCAACGCCATCGGCTTGCGCGGCGACAAACTGCGTGTGCTGGTGGTGCAAGTAGCGGGCCTGATCGCCCGGCGCATCATTTGCTGGTGTTCTTTCGGCCGGGAGCTGAAGCAGGGGGAACGGCTGGGCATGATCGCGCTGGGATCGAGGGTGGACGTCTACGTGCCGCGGCGGGTGAAGCTGAAGGTAGAGATGGGACAGCGGGTGAAAGCGGGAATCACGGTCATAGGTGAGATCAAGTAGGATGGTACGATCACGAGCAATATACTTACTGCCCAACCTGCTCACAGTAGGCAACCTGTTCTGCGGCTGCATGGCCATCCTCATGGCCGTGAACGACGCGTTGAAGCTGGCGAAGTATGACGATCCTATGAAGCCATTCCTCTTTTCGGCTTGGCTGGTAATGTTGGCTATGGTTTTTGACCTGCTGGACGGCTGGGTGGCACGGTTCACCGAGACGACCAGCCGTTTCGGTTTGGAGCTGGACTCTCTCGCTGATCTGGTGTCCTTTGGCCTGGCGCCGGCGGTGATAATGTATCTCGCCG
>CBDVCL010000257.1:0-4328 GCA_965372475.1 uncultured bacterium
CGATAGTCGCTCTGCAACACAAACTCGGCTCCTGTCGCTTCGCGATACTCAATACCCGGACTACTTCCCCGCCCTCAGGAGCTTCGCCTGATCTTCCCCACCGTTAAGCACGTACAGCAACGGCATCGGGCGGTCGCTGCCTTCGACGAGAGAGGGGCGCGCCGCCCAGGGCGTGGCGGAGAGCACGTTGTTCAGGTCCATCCAGTATTGCAGGCGGCAGGGCCTGAGATCCCAGGTCATATGGAAATGGTTGGCGGGAGCGAACTGCTTGTATTCCCCCATCGTGGCGTAGCGGGGCACGACGAAGGTGTGCGGCCAGGTAGGAGTGGAGGTGTTGCAGACCGCCCGCGCCAGCTTGGCAGGAAGGTCCACGGTCTCCGCCTCGTCCCACACCATCGAGAACATGTTTGAAAGCGAGCTGTAAGCCATCCTGCCCGCGATGCCCTCGATGCCGCCGGGGGACACGAAGGTCACGGAGTTCCCCATGCCGGGGAAATACCCCTCGTCAGCGAGGGGAAAGGAGACGCCTGACATTATCTTCTCAACAGGGGCTCCCGGCTTCGCCGCCCAGTCAAAGGAGGCGCTGCCCGAGTTGTCGCCGTCCACCAGTCCCTTCTTCTCCCAGGTTGTCTTGCCCTTGAGCCCGGACAGCTTGAGCTTCTTCGCCAGGCCGTTTATCTCCCAGGGCTCCCAGACCTTGCGAAAATCCATGAAGAGGGGCGGGTTGCCGCCGCTCAGATAGGTGAAGAAGAGCATCGTCAACAGGCCCTGCATGTCCGCCTCGGTGGCGTAGGGCAGGGGCGCCTTGGGGCCATCGTGGTCAAAGCTGGAATTGAAGAGCGATTCCATCGCGTCGGCCACGGGCAGGGGGATGCCGCGCTTGTCGCTTCCCCATTCCAGCTGGCTCATGAACCCGCCGCCCACGGCGTTGAGCTCCCGCATCAGGTCGCGCTTGATGAGATACATCGCCAGGCTCTTATCGAAGCGCTCGCCGTCGTCCTTGTTTCTCAGCTCTATCCTCTTGCCCACCAGCTTGTCCAGCCAGCCGCGCAGGCGCTTGAGTTCTTTCGCGTCGTAGGCCTGCTTCGACAGCATGTCCGAGAAGAGCTTCATGTCCAGCCGCGTGATCTCTATGCCGAAGACGTTGCGCGTGGGGATGACGTGGGCCAGCGCCGTCTCCATTCCCATCGAGTCGTGGCCCAGTATCACCACGCGCCTGCCTTTCAAGGCACGCGTGGTCACGGCGGCGTAGCACCAGTCCACCAGCGCCGCCGCGGTGGCATCGGTCATCTTCGGGTGCTGTCCCGTGTCGGGCCAGGTGCCGACGTTGATGTGGGCGAGGCGGCCGCTCTGCGCCAGGGCGCCGTTGGCCGCGTGCACGAAGACCACGCCTGGCTTGGGGCCGCTGTTGCCGCAGGTAAGGTTGACGGGCGTGTCGTCAGGGAACTGCCCCAGCAGGGATATCAGCGATAGCTGGGGGAAGGCCCAGGTATCGGGGACGCAGACGAGGATGTCCACGCCCGCCGCCTTGAACTGCCGCGCCACGATGTCGGCCTGCTTCTCGCCGTCCACCAGCGTGGGCGACCAGGCCACTTCCACGGCGGACCCGTCCGGCATCTTCACCCCCGCCGCGACGATGTCCGCCGTCATGCGCACGATATTCCCCGCGCGCAGGCGAGACTCCCGGTCAATGCGCGGGTCGCAAGTGGCGAATACGCCGATTGTCGGCGCGGACGCGCTGGCGTTATTACTCTCCGACAAACGTTGTGCTCCTTTGGACATGGTTGCTCCTGTGCTGGTTGTTGGGAAGTCGGAAGTAAGGATGTCGGAAGTCGGAACATGCATCCGACCTCCGACCTCTGACCTCCTACCTCCCCTGGTTTCACGAACTAGAACGGATTCTCCCCCTCATACCGCATCCCCTCCGGCTGGTTGAAGGAGACGTCTTCCACGCCCAGCATCCTCACGGCGCTCCAGAGCGCCTTGCCCGCGTGCCTGAAGGCCATCGCCGTGTGGTGCGGGTAGTTCCCTCCGATGAGCACCTGGCGGTAGAAGCGCCCCATCTCCTTGATGCCGATAACGCCGATGCCGCCAAAGGACTTGGGGTCGATGTCCAGCACCTCGCCCTCGGCAACGTAGCTCCTCAACTCGCAGTCGGCCGTGGACTGCAGGCGGAAGATGGTGGCCGCGCCGGGTTTCAAGCGCCCTTCCAGCGTGCCGCGCGTGATGTCGGGCTTTCCACCCGGCTCCATGAGGCGGTGCATTATCAGCTGGTGCTTCATCTCGGGCTTGAGCATACAGCCCGCGGCGGTGTTGCCGCAGTGGAAGCCCATGAAGAGGTCTGTGAGCTTATATCCCTTCAGCTTCGCCTTGGCGCCCTTCGCCATGTCGGCGGGGACGGTGTTGTTAATATCCAGCAGCGTCGGCGTCATCTCCGTTGCCGCGGCCGCCATGTATTCGCTCAGTGCGCCGTAGATGTCCACCTCGCAGGAGACGGGGATGCCCTTGGCGGCCATGCGGCCGTTGACGTAGCAGGGGACGAAGGTGAAGTACTTCTCGAAGGAGGGCCAGCACTTGTTGGCGAAGATGCCGTATTCGCTGGCGCCGAGGTTGTCCGCCATGAACTTCAGCAGGGCCACCTCGTATTGCGCCAGTTTCTTCAAGAGGTCGGGGTACTTGTTCCCGGCGCCAAGCTCCTTCGCCATCTCTTTCGCCACCTTGGCGATTGCCGCGTCCCCCGCCGCTTGCTTGTAGATATCGTATAGGTCCAGCTCGCTGTTCTCCATCACCTCGACGCCCAGATCATAAAGCGGCTTGATCGGCGCGTTGCAGGCGAGGAAATCCTGGGGCCTGGGGCCGAAAGTGAATATCTTGAGCTTACTCAGCCCCAGCAGGATACGCGCCACGGGGATGAAGTCCGCTATCATCCCCGCCACCTCGGCAGCCGTGCCCACGGGATAGTCTGGGATGTAGGGCATTAGCCGGCGCAGGCCGAAGTTATAAGAGGCGTTGAGCATGCCGCAGTAAGCGTCGCCCCTGCCGCCCACCAGGTCCTTGCCCGTCTCCTCCGCCGCGGCACAGGCCATTGAGGGCCCAGCGAACTTCTCCGCGAGCATTGAGAGCGGGCCCTCTGGCCCGAAGTTGCCCAGGAACACCACCAGGGCGTTGACCCCTTTCTTGTCCGCCTCCTCCAGCGCCTTGAGCATGTCTTTCTCGTTCTCGACCACCGTCTCTATCTTGCTCACGGGCAGTTTCTTCTTGGTGCACTCCGCCTGCAACGCATCACGCCTTTTGCGCGATAGCTCGACGGGGAAACAGTCGCGGCTTACGGCGATCAGGCCTAACTTCACCTCGGGGATGTTGTTCATTCTGTTACTCCTTTCGTTCAGTATTGGGTAGTGAGTATTGGGTATTGGGTTACACGGGAAGCATACTCAATAGTCGCTCTGCAACACAAACTCGGCTCCTGTCGCTTCGCGATACTCAATACTTGCAACGCATTACAGGAGCGGTTCGTGTCGCTTCGCGATACCCAATACTCAATACTACCCCTGTCCGTAATACTTCCCCTTCCCATGCTTCCGTCCCCAATGCTTCTCCAGCAACGCCTTGTCCAGGTCCTTCACCTTCGGGTCGACCAGCCGCGTAAGCAGCGCCGTCTTGGCTATCTGCTCAAGCACCACGCTGTTATATGCCGCCTGCTCGGGCGTGGCGCCCCAGCTGAAAGGCCCGTGGTTCGCGGCGAGCACCATCTCGACCTCCAGGTAGGAGATGTCTTTGAAACGCTTGACTATCTGCTCGCCCGTCTCTTCCTCGTAGTCCCGCTTTATCTGCTTCTCGCTCAAAGGCTCCGTAACAGGTATCTCCCCCGGCGCGTAGTCGGCGTGCGTCGTGCCGAGGCAGGGGATCGGTTTGACTGCCTGCGCCCAGGAGGTGGCGTAGGTGGAGTGGGTGTGCACCACGCCGCCGATCTTGGGGAACTTCTTGTAGAGCACGATATGGCTCTTCGTATCCGAGGAGGGCTTGAGCTTGCTCTCCACGACGCGGTTGTTCAAGTCCACCAGCACCATCTTCGCCGGAGAGAGCTCTGCGTAAGAGACACCGCTGGGCTTGATAGCGATGACCCCCTTGTCCCATTCGATGCCGCTGGCATTGCCAAAGGTCCCGCTTACGAGGCCCTTGTCGTGGAGGGCGATGTTGGCTTTGTAGACCTTTTCTTTTAGTTCTTTCAGTGATGCCATTTCTTGGTATTGGGTAGTGAGTATTGGGTATTGGGTTACACAGGAAGCACACTCACTACTCAATACTTGCGACGCATTACAGGAGCG
>CBDVCL010000258.1:0-4255 GCA_965372475.1 uncultured bacterium
AGTCCAGAGTCCAAAGTCCAAAGTCCAAAGTCCAAAGTCCAAGGTCCAGAGTCCAGAGTCCAAAGTCCGGACTATCGGCCATAGATCTGCTTAAGGGGCTACTTGCTCCATCTGGTTATTATACGATAAACGCCCCCTGGGCGCAGGAGTAGGATCGCGCCCAGGACTAGTTTGATGGCCGGGGCGGACAGCCACTTCCATTGGTGTGTTGCCGTGGCCAGTTGGTATTGGTCCGCATCCGGCTTGGGTACCAGGTATATCAACATCACCAGTATCTGGCTCAGGGTCTGAGACAGGGAAGTGACTACCAGGTACAGGCCCAGGACCGTGAAGACAAGGACGTAGATATCTTGCTTGCTGAAGGTGGATTTGCTGGGGTGGCCCTTCTTGCCAGGATATAGCTTGCCGGCGAGATAGTCCGACTTGAAGATGAAGAACAAGCTGATGGTGAGGACGACTACCAGGAAGAAGAAGGTGAAAACAAGTTCCGGCCAATCTATGGCGTGGCCCGAGAAGATATTCTTGATCCCCTCTATGAAAAAGAGAAAGAAAGACAGGGATGTTATAAGCACGTAGAAAGCGAGTATCTTGATCGCCAGGGACAGTATCTCTCTCTTGGTCATTTGTTTCTCCCTTTCATTTTCGATGAGTGTTGGAAGCCGGAAGTCGGATTTTCGACATCCCGCTTCCTACTTCCGGCCTCAGGCCTACTACCACCCGTAATCCGGGAAATCCTTGAATCCCCAGGCGTGCAGCATCGAGTATATCTTGCCACGGTGGTGCAGGTCGTGCATGGCGAAGTATAACACACGGTCGCGGCCCTGCCACTTGGTCACTGTGCCATCCTCGTCCTTGAAAGAGAAGGTCTTCCCCATGTTTGCGCCGTCTGCGTTGCTGAAAAAGTCGCGCAGGCGATTCCCCGAGGATTCCAGCCGTTCCTGTATCGTTACGCGCTTCGTGGGAAGGTCGCCTTCAAAACCGCTGCCGTCCTTCATCACGTGCTCCATCCACCAGTGCACGCCGTCGGTCATATGGGCGAACTGCCAGGCGAGGTCGTGCTCCTCGCCCTCGGCTTGTTTAGCGAGCAATTCATCGGGAATGCGCTTGAAGAGCTCAACGGTCAGCTCGCGTGTGCGCCTGAAGTGGTCGAGGATGGTTACATCTGCATCGTGCATGCGGGTATTGTAGCACAATACGAGTAGACAGTAGTCAGCAGACAGCAAACAGCAAACAGGGGAAGGGTAATTGATTTGACAGTGCAAGTGGCTTTCGGTAGTATGAGCGCACTGACAAAGGGGTGAAGATGAAGAAGAGGAAGAAGAAGCAGGACCAGTTTCCGACCTTCAGGAAATTCTTTCCCTGGCTGCTGCGATTGGCAGGGGCTTTGCTCGCCCTGCCGCTGGCGCTGTTGGGGAGCGCTAACATCGAGCTGGACAAGAAGGGGAAGGCAAAGCTCCCCGCTCCCAGGGTAAAAAGGCGAGCCGTCTACTCGTTGCTTATGGGCGTATTCCTTATCAGCTTGCCGGGGCTGCTGGTCGGCAACCTGCCCAGGATGAAGGCGGTATGGTCATTACTGCCGCTCGTGGCCCTGTTGCTGGTCTTCGCTCTTGTAATCGCGATATTCCTCTGGCCGTATAGGCGCTATGTCAAGCTGACCTGCGCCAAGTGCGGCAGGAAGGCCTTCCGTCACCGGCCGACGGTCTCTTTCAGGTCGGTATTCCTCAAATCCCGCGTCTGCAGGAAATGCGGCTGTGAGATGACGCAAGAGGGGAGGGAGATAGCGTATTCAGGGCGCTTGCCCCTGGGCGCGTTGGTGAAGCCGATGGCCCTGGTTAGCGCGGTGACGCTGGTTGCTTTTCTCGCCGGTTTCCTGGGCGGGGTGTATCTCTGGGACAGCGTGGGCAAGATGGCGGTGGACAGGGCGGTGCAGAGCTGGGAGGACGCCGGCTACTCGCTGGAGATGCCCAAGAACACGCCGAAGCCGCGGGACGACGACAATGCGGCCTACTGGATCGACAAAGCGGGTGCGGCCGTAACTCTTGCCATCGCGAGAACCAGACA
The DNA here is from genome assembly GCA_965372475.1 of uncultured bacterium. Taxonomy (GTDB): domain Bacteria; phylum Oederibacteriota; class JAUXIB01; order JAUXIB01; family JAUXIB01; genus CBDVCL01. The sequence goes on from CBDVCL010000258.1 coordinate 2,062, forward strand.
CAGGGGCGACAAGGTCATTTTCAAGCAAGAAGACGAAAGCGGCCTCATTAGTGACTTCTTAGGCAAGGTCGAGCGTGAAGGATTCACGTCCGAGGAGCTGGCTGTTGTGCGTGGAATTGTCAACAAGAACAGCCAGGTGCTGGCGTATCTGCGCAAGGCTTCCCTGGCGAAGAAGACCCACTGGGGCATAGAATGGCAGGAGGAGATCTGGCGGACGGAGATCCCGGAATACAGGAACATCATGAACCTGGCCAGGCTGACGGCGTGCCGGGCGATAGTAGCCGCGAGCGACGGGGATACGGCGGAAGCCATCGCCGCCGTGAGCGACGGCCTGGCGCTGGCGCAGGCGACGGGCGAGCCGCCGCTGCTGCTCAGCCAGATGATAGGCGTGGCGGTCTACAGGATCGCCTTGAACGCGGCGCGTTTTGTCCTGCCGCGCGTATCGGCGGCGCAGGCGGGAGATTCCTGGTTGCCGTATGGGGACGGGGACGCGATCAAGCGGGGATACAAGGCCGCGGTGGCGGGGGAGCACGGCTGGGTGCTCAGGCTCAAGGCAAAGCACATGGGCGAGGTGATGGACTCATTCACTTGCACGGGAGAATCGTGCACCCGCATCAGCCTGCCTGAGAGGATGCTGGGATCGTTATACGCGCCCTTCCTCAGGCTGGACGTTGCTTCACACGTGCGCCTTGGCCTGGTGCACCGCAGGGCGTTGGACCTGCCCTACTCGGAGCACGTGAAAGCCCTGGAGGATTACGAGAAACGGATAGACAGGGATGCGTGGCTCTTCTGCGCGATATCGATGCCGCGATGGGGAAGGATGTATGACCGGATCCTGGAGGCGACGACGGGATGGTGCCTGCTGCAGGCGGTGTTGGGAGCCCATGAGTTCAAGCAGGCGAAGGGGCGCTGGCCGGAAAGCACCAAGGAGCTGGGCCCGCCCTGCGGCGACCCGTTTTCGGCCAGGCCGCTCAGGCTGAAGAAGTCGGGGAGAGGGATAATGATATACAGCATCGGCCCGGACCTGGAGGACGAGAACGGCGAGTCCTGGGATAGGTTTGAGGGCACGGGGGATATCTCGTGGGTGTTGGAGTAAGCCGGGAGGTAAAGGAAGTAGGGAGGTAAGGAAGTAAGGAAGCAAGGAAGTTGTATTGACTTGGCGCCGCAATAATACGATAATGTGGCATCTGCTTGGGGGCAAAAGGAGAGCCGTTGATGGTCAAGAGAAGGTTCCTTCCCGCGTTCCTGGTGTTGGCGCTCGCCTGCCAGCTTTCCCTGCACGCCGAAAAGACACGCGTCGCCGTGATGGACCTGCAGGTGAAGAGCGGCGTGGACGTGGAGATGGCGGGTATCCTTGGGGACTCCCTTCGCGCTTCTATATATAAGGCAGACATCTTCGAGCTGATGAACCGCGAGGACATGGTCGCGATCCTCGACGAGGTGAAGTTCCAGATGTCGGGTGCCTGTGAGTCTACCTCCTGCATCGTGGAGATGGGCGGCGCCCTGGGCGTGGAGAAGATCATCTCGGGCAGTATCGGACTGATCGGTGAGCGATACTCGGTGACGATAAAGCTGGTGGATATCGCCACGGCGAGGAACGATGTGCTGATCACCGAGTATTACCAGGGAAAGATAGAGGAGCTGCCCGAATTCATCAAGGGGTTGGCCCAGCAGTTGGTGGAGCAAGCGGGAGGGCGGAAGCTCAAGACGCACAGCCCGATCCAGGCGGCGATATTCGGCCTCGTGCCCGGCGTGGGACAGTTCTACAACAGCAAGCCGAAAGAGGCGGTGATCTTCGCGGGGCTGGGGGGCGTGATGCTGGTGGGTGCGCTTACATTCAAGGCCGCGGTGGACGAGGCGCAGGCCAACTACGACGCGGCGGGATACGCGGCCGATTTCGACTATCTCTACGATGACATAGAACGCAAACGCCTGCTGAACCAGGTCTTCATTGGCGGCGCCATCGCCGTGGTAAGCTGGAGCGTGATAGACAGCTACCTCACGGGCCGCAAGATAGCGGCGCAGATGAACGTGAGCTCAGACCGCAGGCATCTGCAATTGGCATACGCGCTGGAATTTTGAAACAATGTAGGGGCGCCCTACAACGGGCGCCCGATATGTGGGCGGCCGCAGTGGGCCGCCCCTACGTGGATGAAATGACGATGAGAACGAAGACGTTTGCAGCCATCATCTT
>CBDVCL010000259.1:0-4250 GCA_965372475.1 uncultured bacterium
CTCTATTTGGCAAAGACCTGCTCGGCCAGGTCGCAGGCGTGCTCCAGCGCCGCAGGTGCTGCCAGGCTCGCCTTGCTCGGTTAAACTAACCACGAAGGCACAAAGTGCTGATTATATCAGGACACATCCTCTTCTTGATTAGCGCCGGGCACCGTTCTTCGTTCGTGGCGGAGCACTTGTTGGTCTCAATGGAGTGCTACAAGGCGAAACGGGCGGCACAACGAATCACAGGACGTACGTTGTTACGTTGAAGCAGCAAAGAAAAGCATCATGCCTGACGTTCGTCGTGCCTTTGTGGTTAGAAAAACCCAATGAAGAACACTGGTGAGATAGTAGCGATAATCGGGCGCGAGAACGTTGGTAAGTCGACGCTTTTCAATCGCCTCTTACGGCGCAAGAAGGCTATCACCGACATGGTGCCCGGCGTGACGCGCGATTACCTCATAGAAGAACTCAGGCAGGGCGCGAATTCTCTGCTGCTGGCTGACAGCGGCGGCTACGCTGATATAGCCAAGAGGCGGAAATGTGTCGCGTCCATGGCGGGGTTGGTATCGCAAAACCTGGCAGACCTTACGATCAACGCCCGGGCGGTCCTGCTCGTAGTAGATGGCCGCGCCGGACTGCAATCCCTGGACGAGAAACTGTCATCCTGGCTGCGCTCGCTTGGCAAAGAGGTACTGCTCCTCGTAAACAAGGTGGACTCGCCGGCGATGTCAGCGTGCGCGCAAGAGTTCCACAAGCTGGGTTGGCCGCAGATGATGATGCTTTCCGCGCTCGGCGGGCGTGGCGTGAATGATGTGCGCGCGGAGGTCCTGGCCAGGTTCGGCGCTGAGGAGCGGCAGGGCAAGCGGCCCGAGATAAGCGTCGCCATCGTCGGGCGGCCGAATGTGGGGAAATCGTCCATATTCAATTGCCTGCTGGGGTTCGAGAGGAGCATCGTCTACGAGCGCCCCGGCACCACGCGTGACGCGGTGGACAGCTTGATGCATTGGCAAGGAAACGTCTTTCGCTTTATTGACACCGCTGGGCTTTACAAGCGGCGGCGCAAACAGGAACGGTTGGCGCGGTTCTCAATGGACAGGGCCAAGGATGCGATCAAGCGCGCGGATTACCTTCTGCTCGTGATGGATGTCACTCAGGCCTATCATAGCAGTGAGGGGCAAATAACCAGGCTGGCGCAGGCGGCGGGCAAGAACATTGTGATCTTGCTCAACAAGTGGGACCTTGTCCGAGATAAGGAGAAGGACTACAAGGAATATCTTAAGCACTACCGTCAGCATTTCCGTTTTCTCGGGCATGCTCATATACTGACGGTCTCCGCGCTGGAAAGCCAGCGGATAAAGAAGATCCTGCCCCTCTTGATGGCGATGGCGGCTCAGCAGGAGCGGCGTATAGCCACGGGTCCGCTGGGGCGCTTGCTCAGCGCCAAGGCGCCTCTGCTGCGAGAAGAGGTGAAGTACATAAGCCAGGTGGGGGTGAAACCGCCGACCTTCCTGGTGAAAGCGCGCGGCGGCAAACTGCATTTCTCAAGGGAGAGAGCGTTGGTTAATTTCATAAGGAAAGAGGCGGGCTTTTCGAGCTGTGCCATCAGACTGGAGGTGAAATGATATTCCCGTTGATAAGCGCTTTGTTGCTAGGGTATCTGCTTGGCTGTATTCCTTTCGCGCTCCTGATCGGCTTTACAAAGGGAATGGACATTCGCACAAAAGGGAGCAAGAATATCGGCTCCACGAACCTGCTGCGCCTCGCGGGCAAGGGACCGGGATTCGCGGCGCTCTTTGGCGATGCAGGCAAGGGCTGGGCCGCCGTGATCATCACCGGGCTTGTGGTTGCGCGGCTCGTCGAGCCGCAGATGCCCGGGGCGGACGCGGGGAACCTGGCTACGATCCTGTTGATCACGGCCGGGGTGGGTGCTATTCTTGGTCATAGTTTCAATATCTTCCTGCGTTTCACCGGCGGCAAAGCAGTCGCCGTCTCTGTAGGCATATTCCTGGCGCTAGCGCCATTACACCTGCTGCTCTCCTTTGCGGCTTTCGTGGTAATCGTGAGCGCGACGCGGTATATCTCGCTTGGTTCGATGTTGGGTTCGGTTGTGATGGTTGTGGCGCTGTTTGTCTGGCCGGTGAGGGGAAGCTACATCGTCAGTTACCTGGGTTTGGTAACGGCAGCGCTGATCTGCGTCAAGCATCACACCAACGTGCGGCGCCTGCTTAAGGGTGAGGAGAACAAGTTTAGTCTGCGGCGAAAGAAGTAACGCGCTGAGTGCGCGATTACAGTAGTGGCGTCCCTCCGCGGGCGCCACCCGCCGAAGGCGGGGGATGAACACGTGTAACCATTTGCAGTAGGGGCGTATTGCAATACGCCGCTACATCGGTTTGTTCGACAAAGGGAGATATAATCCTTTACAACAAACAACTATTAACTATTACCGGGTGCAGTAAGAAATTCTACTTTAATCGTGTATCTTACTTATTGCCCGCACCCGGTAACACGGTAGACACAAGCTAGACTAACCGAATCACGAATAGCGCCGAGGACTCGAGAACTTGACATATTTCACGCACCCCGTAGTATAATAGGCATAAGCTTTTAGGAGCTATCTTGGAACGCAAGAAGGCGAGGACAAAAGCTGAGCTGGTAGACGCCGTGGCTGAGCTGGGGATTACCAAGAAGCAGGCAATGGTCGCGGTGGACACGATCTTCGATACTATAAAGGATACGCTCAAGCGCGGCGGCAAAGTCTCGGTTGTCGGCTTTGGCACCTTCCTGGTGAAGGAGAAGAATGCGCGGCGGGGAAGGAACCCCCGCACAGGCGAGCGCATTAAGATACCGGCCAAGTTTCAGCCGGCCTTCAAAGCGGGCAATATATTAAAGCAGGAAGTAAAGGATGCCCAGCCAGCAGACGAAGGAAAAGAAGACTGAGAAGCTCTTCTACTCTATAGGCGAGGTCGCCGAACTGAGCGGCCTGAAACCGCACGTGATAAGGTATTGGGAGACCAAGTTTCGCTCTATCACGCCGAAGAAGAGCATGGGGGGCAAACGGCTTTACAGGGAGAAGGACCTGAAGGAGGTACTGACCCTTAAGAAGCTGTTATACGAAGAGCAATACACACTGGACGGAGCGAAGGAGATCATCCGCGGCTTGAAGGAAGCGGAGGACTGTAAGCCCACCGATACTGGCGAAGTAGCCCGGCTGAGGGAGTTGTTGAGGGAGGTAAGGAAGGACTTGGCGGAGATAAAGAGGGGGTTGGGGTAGGGAGATTAGGAATTAGGGGTTTGACGGGAGTAGAGCTTCCTGCTATTATCTAATCTCTGAATCAGAAGAACAATAGAGCAATCGAGCAATAGACCACAATAGAGCAATTGCCGGATATCTATTATCCGATCTCTATTTACATCCATTGTTCTATTGTTCAATTGCTCTATTGCTCTGCGAGGGGGGTTGGGGGAGATTATCTCCCCCATGATAGGAGGGGGCAACAGCGGCATCGTCTTAATATCATAAGGCACCCCGGTGCCCATTGGTGGAGACGATACTGACTGATATTGTAGTCCCTGCGGGACTGCATCCTAGCGGAGCCGCCGAGGGGAATGCGCCGCGGGCCGTCACAACGTGCGAGGATCATTTATGTGACGGTCGGCGCCATGGCGTCGACACAATCTTCCCCCGCGGGGAGGGCCAGGCGAGCTTAGAAATTTATGGGCCGGCTTATGCGAATCCCGGCCCGACGGGGCGTAGCGCAGCTTGGTTTAGCGCGCTTGCATGGGGTGCAAGAGGTCGCTGGTTCGAAGGAGCTCCCTTATATTTATCCTTATGGTGGGGAGCCCCGAGTCCGCTGGCGCGGACTTGCCAGTCGCCGACTTGATGATAAGACGCTGGTGTGCTAGTATATGTGTCTTGATGGCTGGAGTAAGATTGCGCTTTCGTGAGGCGTGAATCATAAGCAGGTCAGGGCTGGTATTCCTTTGAGCAATAGAACAATAGAGCAATAGACCGCGATAGAGCAATTGTCTGATATCTATTATCAAGTTTCTATTCACATCAATTGTTCTATTGTTCAATTGCTCTATTGCTCTGCGAGGGGGGTTGGGGGAGATTATCTCCCCCATGATTGGAGGGGGCAACAGCGAAGGCGCCCGGTGTTATCCAAGCGCCGTAGCGCCGCGGGGGAATCTTCCCCCGCGGGGAGGGCCGGGCGAGCTTAGAAATTTATGGGCCGGCTTATGCGAATCCCGGCCCGACGGGGCGT
>CBDVCL010000260.1:0-4238 GCA_965372475.1 uncultured bacterium
TCGGGCGTCCGTGCCCCACTTCTTCACCCTTCATCCTTCTTACTTCTTCCTTCCGCTTCGCGTGCGAAAAAACTTCAACAGCTCCTTCACGTAATCACCCCGGTCATCAACTTCTATCAAGCCCAACCCCAAGCGTCGGAAAGTGCGCCGCAGTTCGCGCCGCCGTTCCTGCCAGAGCCGGCCCATCTCGCCGACTACCCCCGCGGCGTCCACCACGGTTTCCTCTTTCCCTTCCGCGTCCGAAAGAAGGAACATCCCTGCCCCGCCAAGATTCTCCTCCAGGGGATCCGCCACCGTGATGCCGATGACCTCGTGCCGCCGCGCCGCCGTCTTTAACGCCCTCTCCCAGCCGCTGTCAAGGAAATCCGAAATGAGAAATACCACCCCTCTCTTACGGCACACCCGCTGCAGGTATCCCAGCGCCCCCGCGATATCGGTGCCGCGACTCTCGGGCCGGCAATAGAGCAGTTCTCGCACTACGCGCAGTACGCTCCGCCGCCCCACCCGTGGCGGCAGGTATTTCTCCACGCGGTCGCTGTAAAGAATGGCGCCGACCTTGTCGTTGTTAGAGACGGCGGAGAAAGCCAGCGTCGCGGTCAACTCCGTGGCCAGTTCCCGCTTGCTGGCATCGGCGCCGCCAAAATCCTGGCTGGCTGAAACATCTACCAGGAAGAACACCAGCAGTTCGCGCTCTTCCATGTATTTCTTGATATAGGGATAGCCGAGGCGAGCGGTCACGTTCCAATCGATGTCGCGAACGTCGTCGCCCGCCTCATAGGGGCGCACCTCGGCAAACTCCATCCCCTGGCCCTTGAAGGTACTGAGGTATTCGCCGCCGAAGTAGTTGGCGACCAGGTGGCGGGTATACAGCTCGATGCCCTTGATGCGGCGGATGAGCTCGCTGGGGATCAAGGGACTTTCACCCCCTCAAGCAGTCTGGTCACGATATCGTCGGAGGTCATCTCTTCCGCTTCCGCCTCGTAGGTGATGATCAGGCGGTGCCGCAGGACGTCGGGGACCACGTCCTTGACGTCCTCGGGCATGACGTGCCCGCGGCCCTCGAGGAAGGCGCGCGCACGCGCTGCCAGCAGGAGGTGCATGGCGCCGCGCGGCGAAGCGCCGTAGGATATCAGCCCCTTCAGCTCCAAGCCGTGCTTCTCGGGGTCGCGGCTGGCAGCGGCGATGTCCAGTATGTAGTTCCTGATGCGCTCGTCCACGTAGACCTTCTCCACCGAGCCGCGCGCCTTGAGCAGTTCCGCGGCAGAGACCACCGGCTTCAATGAATCCAGTTTCCCCTCCGGGCGCTCGACTATTATCCTCATCTCCTCCTTACGCTCAGGGTAACTCACCACCACCTTCATCAAGAAACGGTCCACCTGGGCCTCGGGCAACGGGTAAGTCCCCTCCTGCTCAATCGGATTTTGGGTGGCCATCACCAGGAATAGCCCTCCCAGGTCATAGCTCTTGTCACCGATGGTCACCTGCCGCTCCTGCATCGCTTCCAGCAGGGCGCTCTGCACCTTGGCCGGGGCTCGGTTTATCTCGTCGGCCAGCAACAGGTCGGTAAAGACAGGGCCCTTCCTCGGGCTGAAGCTGCCGCTCTTGGGGTTGAAGACCATAGTGCCGATCAGGTCCGACGGCAGAAGGTCGGGCGTGAACTGGATGCGTTTGAAATCCGCCTTGATCGCCCGCGCCGTGGCCTTGACCGCCAGCGTCTTGGCCAGGCCGGGGACACCCTCCAGGAGCAGATGGCCATCGCAAAGGATGGCCAACAGTATGCGGTCCACCAGGTTGTCCTGGCCGATGATCACCTTCTTTATCTCGTTGCGTAGTTTACCCAGCACCGCGCTTTCTTTACTCACGTCCGGTTTCTTCTCGCTCATCTATTACCTCCTTTAAACGCTGATTGCGCGGATTCGCCGTGCACCTCAACGAGCACGACCGGCGCACGCGGATTGCGCGGATGGGACATCTGAACAATCAGCGTGGAATCAGCGTAATCAGCGCCTGAAAAAAGAGCCGTGCAATATTGTGCGCTGACCAATATCACCGGCTCGTTGTTCGTCGCCAGTCGCCTACCACCACGCTCTCGCCCCGTCTCCCCGTCGCCGGTTCGCCGTTTCGTTTACTTCCTCCTCCGCCCCGCCTTCTTCTTAGCCGGGCTCCGGCGCGCCGCTTTCTTGCGGGCAGGTTTGCGTCCGGCCACCCGTCGCCCGACCGCGGAGCGACGCTTAGCTCCCAGGACGTATTTCAGGTAGACCACGAGATGGGCGAGGATAAAGCCCAGCGCCACACCGATAAGCACGAAGATCAGTAGTTCCACCAGCAACCCCTTGACACTGTCAAGGCCGTAATGGTTGACCAAACCGCTGTATAGCTTCCACATCAGGAAGATAAAGGGGCCGCTCAATCCGATAAGCAGGCCGTAAACAACATACAGCCTCTGGTTCGCTTTGTGCCGCAGGCCATAAAGCCAACCCCCGAACAGGCCCAGGGGCAAGGTCAGCCAGGCGATCAGCGTGATCACAAATACAGCCTGCTCTTCTGTGATTAGCTCTTTCATTTCTCCCTCCGCAGATTACGCGGATGGGGCCAATCCGCTGCTTGTGTTTCGCCCCCCGCGGATTACGCTGATAACCTATCCGCGCAATCAGCGGCGCCGTTATCTGCGTAATCAGCGTATCTCTTTTACGACTTGAAGAACTCCGGCACGAAATGCAACAATATGAACAGGATCATCATCACCAGACCGACCAGCATCATCAGCGACCAGAGGACATCCCCCGATTTGTCCTCGCGCAGGTCAACCTGGAATAGGCTGAAAACAAACAGCACGTAGCCGAGTAGTGCGCCCAGCAGTTTCATGATTCACCTCAATTAAGTATTGGGTATTGCCCCCTCCGGGGACTAACTGATATTAAAGATGCTAGCGGAGTAGTGGGTATTGGGCAAATGCGCGGCTCAAGCCACTCAATACTCAATAAGCAAAGCTTGTCGCTTCGCGATACCCATCACCCAATACCGGATCACCCCGCCGCTTCTGTCGACTTCTTCTCCGCCGGCTTATCCTTTTTCTCCGCAGCCTTTTCCTTCTTCGGCTCGGCCGATTTCTTCTCTCTCTCCACAGCTTGCTTGTAGTCCGAGCTGCGGTGATCGGTGGAGTAGAAACCGTTGCCTTTGAGGATGAAACCTCCGCCGCCGGTGACGAGGCGCTCTATCCTGCCGCGGCACTTGGGACAGGTCCTGCGCGGCTTCTCCTTTATCCCCTGGAAAAGCGCGAATTCGTGGCTACACTTCTTGCACCTGTAATCATATGTAGGCATGGTATTGTCGCTAGTCGTTCGTCGCCCTTCGATTGCCCTCAGGGTCCTTCCCGCCCTGAGCGAGTCCTTCGATGCGCTCCGCTTACTCAGGACGAGTCGAAGGGTTAGTCGTTCGTATCAACAGCTGTCTGCGCACCGCGGAGAGAGTATAACAAATCGTCTGCCTGTTTTCAATATATTAGATAAGCAACCGCCTAGGCTTTCTCTATCATCTCGCGGTAGCGACTGACCGCATCGGGCACGGCCGAGCGGTCGCATTCCTCCAGGGCCTTCTCTCTATCCAGGGGACGGGGAGATCTCCCCACCAACCGCTCGAAATTCGCATGGTATATCTTCCCCAGGGCCTCCACTGGCAACTTGATACCCCTGAGCACTTCTGCGGCGCCCTGTTCGAAGGCCTCTTCATTGACAGCGCGTCCATCCTCTTTTCCCTCGCCCGAGGAGAGATCGAAAACGTCATCTGACTCCAGGAAGCGCCTCATCCAGCCGATCTGTTTCGCCGCGAATTCATTCCCGAAGCTCTCGCCATGCAGGGCGATATCAGTGCCGAAGACTATTCGCTCCGCGTGTTTGATGAAGAACTCCCTGGACCGCTCGACATCCTTCGAGAAGTTGAAATACATCTCCGAACCCGGGGTGATGTCCACGTTCATGCCCGGGTGTTCTTCCAGCAGACGCGAAAGCCTCCCCAGGTCGGCGGAGAGGAAGTAGAAATGGGCGAAGATGACCTTCAGCCGCGGCTGGCGTTTCACTACCGCCAGGGACTCATCGTATAACTGCTCCAGACTCGGGAAATCGCCTTCCCCGTAGTACCAACCCTCGTTCAGCGCCCACTGCGGCACCCGCTTCCTGTCCCAGAAGGTTTCCGGATCGGCCACGTGCCATATCAGGGGGATACCGCGTTCCTCCAGTTCG
>CBDVCL010000261.1:0-4233 GCA_965372475.1 uncultured bacterium
AAAACGCTGATCTTGGATTCCGGGGAGGATCCCCAGCTCGGGTCGCTGATCGTGATCTCGTTGCTAGCGGAAGAATAGTAGCCCACCAGCGTCAGCTCGGGCCGCTTGAGCTGGGCCAGGCCGGCGGGATTGAAATAGACGGCGGTGGCGTCATCGGCGATGGCGCAGAAAGCTCCCCCCATGCCCATCGCCCGCGCTCCCGCGCCGCCGATGTTATAGCTGGTCGGCATCTGCTCCGCAAGCGGCGCCCAGGCAAGAATTAAGACCACGCAAGCCGTGAAAACGCGCATGATTCCCCCTTTCGCACCCGCACATCTTAGGGCAGCATCAAGGCACTGTCAATACAAACAAGAAAGCGGCCATCATTGATGCCCGCCTCCTTGTTTTGGTCGTTAGTCGTTAGTCGTTGGTCGTTGGTCTGGAATCCGGGGTCTCGCACGCTAAAACTTGTAGATCCCCGAGAAGTACAGCTTTAACAGGTTGTTCGTGCTCGTCGCCGTCACCCCGTCGCCGCCCTCGAACTGCTCGGTTTCCTTGAAGGGGCTGTATTCCATGGCAACGTCGAAAACAGTGCTCGCGGTGATTATGCCAACGCCCAGCGTATAGAAATAGCGTATCCTCTGTTCCCACTCGAAAAGCTCCGCGGGCATGTCTTCCTTGTTGACAGCGGGATTGTCCTTCATGTAGGCGTATACATCGTCCATTATCTTCTCGCTCTGCAACGAGGTGTTCAGGGCCATGGGGTAGCTGTAGAAGCCGATGCGCACAGGGGTGGGATATCCGGAGAAGACCGGCGCCAGGTACTCCAGCCCCGCGTGCACCTGCCCCGAATCCTTCCACACCATCCCCTGCTGTTCGTTGCCTAGGTCATCCCTCATCTTGCTCTCCGACCACTGGAAAAAATGGTAGTCGCAGGCCAGTGTCACCAGGTCGTGTGGGCGATAGGCAGCGCCGCTGGCGAGCATCAGGGGAATATCGAGCTCGCCCTTCATCGTGCTCGTATAGGTGCTCGAGTCCTGCCAGTTGTAGGTGCCCTGGTTCTTCGACTCCCCTTCCATCGTCATCACCGATGGCGGTTTGACCATCGCGCCCACCTTCAGCCGGCGATTCAGCTTGACCAGCGTACCGATCGTGAACTGCGGCCCGCCGCCGAAATCGTTGGTCTCCGTTTTGTCTTCCCGCTTCCTTTTGCCGCTCTCGGCGGAGACGAACTGGTCGATTTCGTTGTTCTCGTAGTTCCCCGTATACATGCCAATGCCGACACCGAGAAGCAGGTGCTTGTTTACCTCGTAAGCACTTAGAGCCGAGAGGGAGTAGATGCCTCCCTTGCCGTTCATCTCGTGGCTCATCGCCCCCACCTCCTTCAGATCCCTATCCATACTGACGTCGAAAGCCCACCTCTCCCCGGCATACATATCGATTATCATGTGCCCCGAACCCGCGAGCACGAGGTTGTGGCCGCCCGGGTTGAGCGGATAGACGATACTGCCGAAGTTGAGGCTGAAGTTACTCGCGCTGTTCTCCGTGCTCTGGTTATACTGCGGCTGGGTGTTGAAGTCGATGTCCCAGACCGTGCTGTTGGAGGCGAAATAGCCCACCGCGGTCAGCTCCGGTCGCTGCAGTTGGGCCAGGCCGGCCGGATTGTAGTAGGTCGCCGTGGCATCATCAGCCACAGCGGTGAAAGCTCCTCCCATACCCATCGCCCTCGCTCCCGCGCCGCTGATATTCATGCTCATCGGCTGGGCGTAAAGAGCAGGCGCAAACAGGGCCAATCCCGAGACGGCGCAGATGATGATTCTCTTCATAACCACACTCCTTTTCAAGTTTCGTAGATTCTACACACTTTCTTGATTGCTGTCAATCCTTCGACTGTGCCACGGGCCCGCCCACGGGGCTCCACAAGCAAGAAAGCGGCCACCCGCGCGAATGGCCGCTCCCTGACTGCTTTCTTGGGGCGTTTCGCGAAACGCCCCTACTATCGTGGGGACGGGCAAATCCCGTCCCCTCCATTGTTGGATTAGAACTTGTAGATCCCCGACAGGTAGAACTTAATTAGCGTGTTTTCATTCGACTGCGTATAGAAGTCACCCTCGTCCGGGAGCTTGGCCTCATCCGAGAGCGCGCTGTATTCCAGCGTAAAGTCCAGCACCGCGTCCGCCATGATGATGCCGAAACCGCCCGTGAAGAAATTGCGCGTATACTGATCCCAGGCGAGGAGCGCCTCCGGCTTGGGATCGGGATCACCGGCGTCGTCCACCCTTTGATCGATGATCTCTTGCTGTAACCGTGTCGGCAGAACTGTGGGATAGGTGTAGAAACCGAGGCGGAAAGGCGTAGGATAGCTGGAGAGTATCGGCGCGAGGTATTCCACGCCGACATGCACCTGCCCGGAGTCGGCGTACCTCTGGTCGCTGTCCGCGTCGCCATCTTCATCCCTCATCTCGCACTCCGACCACTGGAAGGCCTGGTAGTCACAGGCCACGGTCAAAGCATCATACGGCCGGTAAGAGGTGCCCGCCGAGAACATCAACGGCATATCAAGCTCGCCCGCGAACTTCTCCTCATCGGTGGTCGGCCCAGAGCCCCAACTGTAGGATCCCTCCTGCTTCCAGCCGCCGTCAAACTCCAGCACGGATGCCGTCCTCACCACCGCGCCCAGCTTTATCTTCGGCGTGAGTTTCAGGAGGGTGCCGACGGTGATCATCGGTCCTCCCGAAAAGTCGAGGTTCTGCTGCTCGGTCTCCTTCCAGTCGTCGCTGGATTCATCCGAGGTGAATACCTCAATATCCGTTTGGTCAAAACCACCACTGAGCCAACCCAGTCCCGCACCTACGAGCAGGTACTTGTTAACTTCGTAGGCCGAGAAGAATGAGTAGGCGTAGATGCCGCCCTCCTGGTTATCTTCGTAGCTGTAGGTGCCGTAGCCCTTACCGTATTTTTCATCCTTGGTGTCCGGTATGGTCAGCGCCTCGCCCCGGTACATATCTATCATCATGTGGGAGGAGCCCGCCAATACCAGGTTATGCCCGCCCGGGTTGAGCGGGAAGACCAAGCTACCGAAGTTGACCTTGAAGTTATTCGAGTCGATACTGGCGCTCTCGCCCCAGCCCACGCCCGTCAACTCGGTATCCGTGCCGTTCATGGCGTAGTAACCCACCAGCGTCACCTCGGGCCGCTTCAGTTGCGCCAATCCTGCCGGGTTGTAGTAGACGGCGGTGGCGTCGTCGGCGATAGCGGTGAAAGCGCCGCCCATGCCCATCGCCCGCGCCCCCGCGCCACTGATATTCATCGAGGGCGGCTGTGCCTGCAAGACAGGCAACACCAGCAACAGTCCCAATGCCACGCAGAACGGTCTCTTGCTCATTTCCCCCTCCACGGTTAAACGTTTCACAGAGTCTACATCCTCGCCACTGTCTTGTCAATAAACAAGAAAGCGGACATCATTCCTGATGCCCGCTCCCTGTCGTTCGTCGTTCGTCGTTGGTCTTCGCTTAGAACTTGTAAATCGCCGAGAGGTATAGCTTCATCTTTGTGTTGTCGTTGGTGAGGGTAACCGGGTCTACCTTTATCTCCTCTTTGTACGGGCTGTATTCCACCGCCACGTCAAACACCATGTCCGCCATGACGATCCCCGCGCCACCCGTGAAGTAATCCCGTTCACCTGTCTGCGCCTTGTAAAGCCTTTCACCGGTACTTTCATCACGGAACTGGCTCGACACATAGGCGTTGAAGAAACTGGGCGTAGCCATAGGATAACGGTAGAAGCCCAAACGCAAGGGGATCGGATAGCCACCCGTGGAGAGCAGGTACTCCGCTCCCACGTGTACCTGCCCCGAATCCGAGAATTCCTCATCCTCGCTTGCCACCTCCCCCGTCTCCTTGTCACGCATCTCGGTATCTCCCCACTTGGCCAGGTGATAGTCCAGCGCCAGCGTGAGGGAATCGCTGGGACGATAGGAGACGCCAGTGAGGATATTCATGGGCAGGTCTATCTCCATCGTACGCGACTCGTAACCTTCCTCCCCTTCAGTCCAGTCCATCACCGTCTCCGAACGGAAACAGAAACCGACCTTGACCTGCCGCGTCAGCTTGGCGAGCAGGCCCGCGATGAACTGTGGACCCGCGCTCGAATTCCCGGTGCGCTTGGCGAGCTTCGTCACCGTACCGTCATCTTTGCTCGTGAAGGTCGCGTCAGCCTCTTGCCCCCCGTCGTAAAAACTCACCCCACCACCC
>CBDVCL010000262.1:0-4218 GCA_965372475.1 uncultured bacterium
GTGATGCCTTTCTGGCTCAAGCACGGCGTTGACCGCGAGCACGGCGGCTACTACGGCGGCTTGGAGCGTGACGGCAGGATATATGACAGGGATAAATATGGCTGGTTCCAGGGTCGCGCCGCCTTCATCTTCTCGCATCTCTACAACCTGGTGGAGAAGAGAGAGGAATGGCTCGAGGCGGCGAAGGCGGGCGTCGATTTCATCAAGCGGCACTGTTTCGACGAGGAGGGGCGGATGTATTTCCGCCTCACCGAGGAGGGAAAGCCGCTTTACCGTCCCTGGGCCGTCTTCGGCGAGGCCTTCGCCGCGATGGCTCTGGCGGAGTATGCCCGGGCTGCGGGGGACGACGAAGCCGCTTCCCTGGCCGGGGACGTCTACTGGAGGGTGCTGGACTGGGTAAGGAACCCGACAAAGCTGCAGGGCCACGGCTACCCCGAGACGCGGCCCGTTGTAACGCACGCCGTGCCGATGATCATGCTCAACCTGACCCAGGTGATGCGAGCCGCGTTGCCGGATCACAGGTATGAGGAGGTGGCGAAGGAGTGCCTGGACAAGGTGCTGAAGCTGCATTTTAAGCCCGAGCAGGGGGTACTGCTGGAGACGGTGGGCCCGCAGGGCGAGAAGCTGGATACGCCCGAGGGCCGTTGTATCAACCCCGGCCACATGATAGAGTCGGCCTGGTTCGTGATGCACGAAGGGGAGCACCTGGGGGACGAGAAGGTGATAGAGACGGGTATGTCCATCGCCCGCCACGCTATGCGCTGGGGCTGGGACGAGAAGCACGGTGGCCTTCTCTATTTCCTCGACATAGAGGGGAAACCCGTGCAGCAGCTGGAATGGAACATGAAGCTCTGGTGGCCGCACACCGAGGCGATATACGCGCTGTTGCTGGCTACCTGCCATTCCAGGGAAGCGCACTTCTTCGAGCTTTTTGAGAAGGCACACAAGTGGGCCTTCGACCGCTTCCCTGACAGGGAGCACGGCGAATGGTTCGGCTACCTGCACCGTGACGGCAGCGTGTCCAACGACGTAAAGGCATCGATATTCAAGGGCTGTTTTCACGTGCCGCGCGCGTTGTTGTACTGCGTTAAGTTGTTGGAGAGCGTAGTTGGGGACGGAGGACCGGGGACGGAGGACCGGGGACGATGAGCGTGGATTTCAGCTTCGAAGAGTTCTGCGCCGCGGCCGACGAAATAGTCGACGGCCTGCCCGCGAAGCTGAAAAAGGACGTCGCTGTCTTTGGCGAGGAGCACGAAAGCGAATGCCAGGCCTTCACGGACGGCAGGAAGCGGGGGCGCGACCTGATCTTCGGTTACTTCCAGAAATTCTACGGGGGTAAGCGCATCGTTCTCTGCTACTGGGCCTTCCGTGATTTCGCGCGCGGCGCGGGGGCGGACTACGACTGGCGGGTGCACCTCGAGGACGTGGTGGCGCACGAGTTCATCCATCACGTTGAGAGTGATAGGACGTATCAAGCGCTGGCGGAGGAGGAGAAGCGCAAGTTGGATTAGTCCCGTGTCACGGGTCTCGGGTCACGTGTCAAGTTGACGCGCGACACGAGACATCCGCCGTCGCTAAGGCTATGGCGGACAGGCGCGACGCGCGACAAAAAGCAGAGGAGCCCGAGACGATGCAATGGGAAAACTTGACAGCGAAGGACTTCCCCAAGGCGGTGCGGCAGTCAAAGGGAGTGTGCGTACTGGCCACAGACGTGATGGAGAAGCACGGCGACCAGGCTCCGGTGGGGACGGATTACCTGATAAACCGCTGCGTCGTGCACAGGGCAGCGGCACGGGAGCCGTGCATCGTCTTCCCCCCCTATTACTTCACGCAGATACACGAGGCCAAGCACCAGCCGGGGGCGATAGCGTTGTCGGCTGAACTGATGTGGAAGCTGTTGCTCGAGTGCTGTGACGAGATATCGCGCAACGGCATGAAGAAGATAATCATCCATAACTTCCACGGCGGCAATATCCACCTGATGCCCTACTTCGTGATGATGTTGCTGGAAAAGGAACGCGACTATACCGTCTACCTGCCGCAGGGATGGAGCAAGCACCCCGATCTTGAGAAGAAGATGGCCGGCATCTTCAGGGGGAAGGAGAAGGAGGAGAGCTTCGGCGGCCACGGCTCGGCGTGGGAGACGAGCATGGTCATGGCCGCGGCGCCGGGCACGGTGAAACTCAAGGATACGATTCCGGGCGTCGAGAAACACCACGGTAAGCTTGACCATCTGCCCGATATCATGACACCCGTGTGGTGGTATGCCGCTTTTCCCAAGCACTACCAGGGGAATGCCCGTCCGGCCAAGCAGGAGGCGGGAGAGGTGCTGCTGGAAGGGATGGTGAGGCGGCTGGTGACGGTGGTGAAGAAGGTGAAGAAGGATACGGTAGCGCCGAGGTTGATGAAGGAGTTTTATGGCCGGGTGAAACATAGTTTCGTATAATACGCGGAACTCGGACCTAGGAACTGGGGACTCGCGCGTAGATGCCGGGCCGGCGAGATCCGAGGTCCAAGGTCCAAAAAACAAGGAGACCGAGACGATGCAATGGGAGAACCTGACGGCGAAAGATTTTCCGAAAGCGGTCAAGAAATCCAAGGGCGTATGCGTAATAGCGCTCGCCTGCATAGAGAAGCACGGCGAGCACCTGCCGCTTGGCACGGACATGTTCGCGGGCCTGCACCTGGCGCGCGAGGCGGCAAAGCTTGAGCCGGCCGTCGTCTTTCCGCCCTATTACCTGACCCAGATCAATGAGGCCAAGCACCAGCCGGGGACGATCGCCATGTCGCACGAGGTGATGTGGAAGCTGCTGCTGGAGTGCTGTAACGAGATGAGCAGGAACGGCCTGAAGAAGATAATCCTACTCAACGCGCACGGCGGCAACAACAGCTTCCTGGCTTACTTTACGATGATGATGCTGGAGCGAGAACGTGACTACGTGGTTTACCATCCGCCCCTGGAAGGTTACCGCGACGAGGAGTCAGCAAAGCTGGCGGAGATAGAGAAGAAGTACAAGCAGGGGCGGAAACTGCCTGACATGCACGGTGGGCACAAAGAGACGAGCATTCACCTCTCCATCGTGCCGCACCTGGTGAAGATGAAGGACATCGCGCCGGGCAAAGGGGTCTCGCGGAAACGCCTTGATCATCTGCCGGGCATCGCCACGCCGATAAGCTGGTACGCGAACTTCCCGCATCATTACAGCGGTGACGCGGCGCCAGCGACGAAAGAGGCGGGGGACGCGCTCTGGGATATGCGCATCCGCGCCGTGGCGCGCATCATCAAAGAAGTGAAAGCGGATAAGGTGGCGCCCAGGCTGATGAGGGAGTTCTATTCTCGCGTAAGGCATAAGCACATCTAGGAGACAGCAACCGTTAGTTGGCAGAAGGGGGGGAAGGTGCCCCTGCCGCTCTATTCTGGTTGCTGTTTGATTTTCTTCTATGATATAATCACGCCTCACATCGGTATCCCTGACTGGAGCGACCATGACTATTAGAAGGCGCCTTTTCGTGAGTTTTCTGCTTCTCCCCTTCTCTTTTCTACTTATTACCTCTAACTTAGAAGCGCGCCCCAGGGTCGGTAAGGCCGCGCCTGATTTCAAGCTCCAGGACCTGCAGGGCAACTACGTCAAGCTTTCCGATTTCAAGGGCAGTAAGCACATCATCATCGATTTCTGGGCCAGCTGGTGCGGTCCCTGCAAGATGGCGATGCCCTACCTGCATGGCGCGCAGGACAGGTACGCGGCGGCCGACGTCAAGGTCCTCTCGGTGAACTTGCGGGAGGACAAGAAGAAGGTGGCCCGGTTCGTGCAGAAGCAGGGCTACGGCTCGTTCACTGTCCTGCTGGATACCGCGGGCAAGGCGGGCGACGCTTACGGGGTGCGGGGCATCCCGCATCTCGCTTTCATTGATAAGGACGGCATCTACAAGGGCCAGCGCACGGCGACCGAGTTTATGTCCCTTAGCGCTTACGCCGCGCCGATGAAGCAGTATTTTGGCGTGGAGGACCCACTCAAGCCAAAGGTGACGGCTTACGGCAAGGGATCGATAAAGGGTCTTCTGCTCGCTGATTTCCGCAAAGGCCTGGGGGATTGGAAGACCATGTCCGACGGTGAGATGGGGGGCAAGTCGACAATCAGACCCAAGACCCAAGACCCAAGAGCCAAGACCGGTGCGTTTGTCTTGGAGTTCGAGCTCGTCAAGTCAAGAAAATGGAAA